>JAPOIA010000248.1 GCA_029979185.1 Alphaproteobacteria bacterium
ATAGTCGGTTGTTCCGTAGAACCCTTCCGGGTAGAAGACCGAACAGGTGAAATTGACGTCGATCACATTCGGTACGCCATTGTCATCGAGACGGAAATCCATTCGGCAATACCCGGCGCCGCCGTGATTGACGAACATCCGCCGGGCAGCATCGATCAGGGCCGCCTCCAGGGCAGGATCGCTGACAAGGACGTTGGATTGCGGCAGGTACTGGGTGTTCTTCAAATCGTAGGACTTGAACCGGACATTTTCGGGAAAGACGAATTCGACAGGCCGGTAGGCTATCGGTGTTTTCGGATCGTCGGGATCAGCAGCAACGAGCACGGAGAATTCCCGGCCCGGCAGAAATTCCTCGATAAGGATCGCCTCGAACTGATCCAGCATTTCAGCCGCCTTGGAGGCTGCTGACCTGGCATCGGCGCAAAGGCTTTTTTCGTCGACGCCAAAGCTGTCGCCACCCTCGTTCGGCTTGATGAAAAGCGGATACTTCAACCGCCCGGTTGCCCGCTCCACGTCGCTGGCGTTTCTGGCCAGAACAAAGCGCGGAGTCGGCACCTGCGCATAGCGGGCGATCAGCTTCAGCATGTCTTTGCGCGGTTCGTACAGATGCGAGGGCGGTCCGGTGAACGGCAAGTCGAGGCTTTCCAGCGCGTGGATGACATCGATGGACGGAACGTCCCATTCCAGATGACCTTCACATAGGTTCACGAAAACATCGAACCCCGACTTCTTCAACTCCTTGAGCCGCCGGTAGACGCTGTCCTTGTCGAGGAAGACATGATCGAAAGACCACGCGGGTACAAGCGCCGCCAGGTTGCGCGGCGGGTCGTGTTCGGCATAACCGGTCAGCATTTCCGACTTCGCGTAGGAAGGCTGCAGAACGCACACTTTCATTTGCTCACCGCTATTTCCTGCCGGACCAACGCCGCGGCTCCCTGTCCGCGATTCGATCCGTGAATTATTACGCGCTGGATAATATCGACAATGCTGAAACCCGAAAGCCGCAACATGCTGCCGACTGTAGCGGAATCGTCGGCGGAAAGACCGCACTGTGCATTGACTTCAAGAACATAGAACTGCCGCCGCGCTTCGTCATAGCGTATGTCGGCACGAGCATAGGCGCACCCGCCCACAGCACGCATGGCGCGGCGGGTGATATCGGCCAGCGCTTCCTGCCAGTCGCCCGGCGCCAAGTCGTAATGGTAATAGGGCTCGCCCTCCGGCAATCGGCGATTGGCTTCCGGCAACACCCAATAGCGTTCGAACGCGAGAAATCTTTCGTTTGCAGGGACACGGGCGTCGAATACGCGTTCGGCAGCCGGAACCACCAAAAGCCCCATCGGCTGCCGCGGATCCTCGACCGCCAGAACCGTGAATTCACGGCCTTGCACGAAAGCTTCCGCAAGAATGCCGTTTTCCGCAAAATGCTGCCCATGCAGGCCGGCCAGCAATTGGCCGATCTTGCGTTCCGCCGAAGCACGATCGTAACAGACCGAATCCACCTGGATGCCGTAACTGCCGGCCGAAACATCGGGCTTGATCATGATCGGAAAGCCGACCTGCTCGATAGCCGCGCCGAGATCGGCTATCCCGCTCCGCAGCAGATATGATGGGGCCGTGGGCACGCTGGCGGCAACGAACATCGCCTTGCTCACAGCCTTGGAGGTCGTGTTGCGATAGAAGACAGGATCGGCGCCGGTGTAGGGTATGGAACGCCGGGCAAGGCCCTCGACGACTTCCAGGCCGGGATAGCCGTCGCTGGAGGTGCCGTCGCAGAGATTGAATACGACCATGCGCTGGCTTCTGGCCGTCGCGGCTGCGTTTTCCAGTTCGTCCTGCAAATTGGCGCTGGTGACAGGCCGCCATTGCCAGGCGACGCCGAGCGCGTCCATCCAGCTGCCGATCTCGGTGCGATACTCCGGCAGATCATAATGTTCGCTGGTCAGAACGCCCGAGCGTTCGACATAGGGCGCGAAAACCAGCACCAGTTCCGGCAATGCGGTAGCAGGGTGTGCCATGACGCAATCAGGTTTCCTTGACCGGCACAGCACCCGCCTGGCCGGCAGGCGCTTCCTGTGCCGGGGACGCAGCAGCTGGGGTTTCGGCAGCGGGCGCCGTCTCGGTGAGGGAGCGCTTCCACAGTCGGGCGTATTCACCGGCCTTGGCGAGCAGGTCGTCGTGCTTGCCTGTTTCCGCAATCCGGCCACGGCGCATGACGACGACCCGGTCGGCAGTCTCGGCCATTGACAGCCGATGGGTTACGGACAGGATGGTGCAGGTGCCTTTCAGATGCTCGATAGTGCGCAGGATTTCGGCCTCGGTCGTCGGATCTAGGGCGGAGGAAAATTCGTCCAGCACCAGAATGGCCGGTTTGCGGACGAGGGCGCGTGCGAGGGCGATGCGCTGACGCTCGCCGCCGGAAAAGCGTGATCCTGCCGGTCCGGCCATGGTCGCATATCCGTCCGGCAAGGTGATGATGTGTTCGTGAATTTCCGCTGCCTTTGCGGCGGCTTCCACCTCTTCCTGTGTCGCATCAAGATTGCCAAGGCGTATGTTGTCCGCTACCGGCATATCGAAGAGAGTGATATCCTGTGAAACCAGGCCAATATTCGCACGTAGCGAAGACAACTGGACGTCGCGAACGTTCATTCCGCCAATGCGCACTTCGCCGCTGCTGGCCTCATAGAAACGCAGGAGCAGGTTGATCACGGAGCTTTTGCCCGAGCCGCTGCGGCCGACAAAAATCACATACTCGCCCGGCTTGATCTGCAGGCTCACATTGTGGAGAGCCGGTTCATTCGACGCCGGATAGACAAACCGCACGTGGTCGAGTTCTATACCGGCGGTGAGTTCGCCGAGCGGTTTTGCGTCCGGCACATCGGCAATGCCAACAGGCTCGTCGAGGATTTCGCGTATGCGCTGCCAGCCTGCCGTCGCCTGGATGAAAGACGGAATCATCCAGGTCAGGTTGAAGATCGCCATGTTCAAACCGATCAGCAGCGCCATATAGGCGACCAGATCGCCAACGGTGATCTTGCCGTTGATTGCCATGTATCCGCCGACACCCAGCACCACAAGCTGCAGCAGCAGGAAGGTCAGGCTCGGAATGCGCGAGACCAGGTAGGAAAGAAAATTGGCCCGGGCGAAGACGGTCAGCAACCGGTCAAGACGCAGGCCAAAATCCCGCGACGAATGGGCCTCCAGACTATAGGCCTTGATAACGCTTTGCCCGGTGAGGTTTTCCTGCAGGTAGCCGACCATCCGGCCTTCCTCGCTACGTAGGCGGAAATTGGCATCCACCGCCTTGCCCTGGATGAGTTGGGGAATGAGCAGGCTGATCGCAATTCCCACGGCAGCCAGCCCGCACAGGACCGGATGCAGATAAGCCATCAGCGACAGGGTGATTATGATTTCGACCACGCCCATCGCCGCCATTGGCAAGGCCAGGATGAGACCTTCCTCGATCTGGCCGACATCGGCGTTGAAGCGCGCCATCAGGTCGCCTGCGGACTGGCGCTTGTGATAGCCCACAGGCAACGCCTGGAGATGGCCGAACATGTCGGAACGCATGTCGTTGATGATGCGCCCGCCGGTCTTGGCCCAGACATAGTCACAAGCGATGACGACGAAGTTGAAAACTACCGCGCCGGCAGCCAGGACGCCCAGAATGAGCAGAAGAGACGGCAGGTCCTTCTCGATCACCGCCTTATCGACTACGAACTTCAGCGAGTAACGGAGGGCGACGTCGTAGAGGCTTTCGAAACTCAGGCCGGCAACCAGGAACAGGATGGTCGCGCGATACCGCTTGGCGTAGCGGTATACCCCCCGGAACATGCCGGAAATCGCCTGCCGATTTTCAACGAACCCGGTTTCCATTACCCAACTCACATCTATAACGGGACGGCCCCGCACTCAACATCATCGCGCTACCAGAGAAGGCTCGAGCCGTCTATCATCAAAGGTGAGGCCGAATGATCGCGCAATATCGGAAGAGACTTCAGGCTTTCACCCAACTATCGCGACAAAGCGTGATTTAATACCATTTCCACCAATTCGGGCATGGAGATATCCGAATACTGCAGAATGCTACCTATCTCCGATGCCGGATTTGAGGTCAGATCGCATTGCGCATTGACTTCCAGAACCCAGATTGCCCCAGTTCTGGCGTCCTGGCGCAAATCGCACCGCGCATAGCTCGAACCGCTGGAATAGCCGATGATCGAGAAGGCGATGTCGAAACAGGCAGTGCGCCACAGGAACCCACAGCCCGAGGCGATGTTGCGGCTGGCGAGATTGTGCACCGTGTTGAGCGCGACATTATAGAACAGCAGGGCGAGCAGCAGCAATATTTTTTTAATCTTGATGGCACCGCTTACTGGCATGACCGCCAAGCATTTAATAGAATTATAAAGCGTACAAAAGAGCAATTCCT
>JAPOIA010000249.1 GCA_029979185.1 Alphaproteobacteria bacterium
TAGAAGAACACCAGACTGGCCGTATTGTTGTCGATGGCACTGAGTTGACGGACGATCTGAAACGCATTGATGAAATCCGCCGTGACGTGGGCATGGTGTTCCAGCACTTCAACCTGTTTCCGCATCTGACGATTCTGGAGAACTGCGCACTGGCTCCGATCTGGGTGAAGAAGATGCCCCGCCGGCAGGCTCACGAGATTGCCATGCACTATCTGACCCGCGTGCGCATTCCTGAACAGGCGGACAAGTATCCGGGGCAGTTGTCCGGCGGTCAGCAGCAGCGCGTCGCCATCGCCCGCGCCCTGTGCATGACGCCGAAAATCATGCTTTTCGACGAGCCAACCTCTGCGCTCGACCCGGAAATGGTGAAGGAAGTGCTGGACACAATGGTGGAACTGGCGCGCGAAGGCATGACAATGATCGTCGTCACCCACGAAATGGGCTTTGCCCGGCAGGTCGCCGACCGCGTCGTCTTCATGGACGAAGGGCAGATTGTCGAGATCAACAGCCCCGAGCCGTTTTTTTCCGATCCGCAGCATGAACGGACGAAACTGTTCCTAAGCCAGATTTTGCACTGATAACCTGAGGCGGCTGGCCGCAGGGCCTGTGCTTGAAAGGCTGCATTTGCCTTCCCATGTCAAAAGCATGGATATCTGGAGGCATTTCCGATGAAGATTACAGCATTCATTCTGGCTGGCGCAGTCGCGGCTGCTGCATCGGTTACGCTGGCGTCCGCACAGGGGCGGCCCGATACGACTCGCATGTCCTGTGCCGCAGCGCATGCGATGGTTCTGCGCTATGGCGCAATAGTCATGAATACTGGCGGTCATACCTTCGACCGCTTTGTTTCCAACGGATCTTTTTGCACGCCGCTGGAACAGACTAAACCGGCTTTCGTTCCTGATCGCACCGGTCGCAGCTGTTTTGTCGGCTACACCTGCGAACCGGTCGAACCGCCGGAACATGTCGATTAACGCAACATCCTGGGGCGCAGTTCAGAGCGCGTGCGGATCGCTCATAGAAAATCCTTCGTCCAGCCATCGTAGTCCGCTGCCCGGGTGACAGTCTGCATCAGTTCTTTTGACGGCTGGGCGGGTAGGGCGGTACCATCGCGCTGCGCTTGCATGCAGGCGCGGATTGCTTCGACCGCTGACATGAACGGTTGGTGGCCGAGCAGCGCTATACGAACGCCATGCATGGCCAGAAATTCGTTATCCTCGATGTCCGGACCGATTGCGCCGAGCAGCACCGGGATGCGCGCCACCTTGGCGACCGCCTCGATCTCATCCCGCTTCGTCGCTCCGACGAGAAAAACCCCATCGACCCCTGTATCCTGATAGGCTTTCAGGCGCTCCAGCGCATCGGCGGTTCCCGTAATCGACAGGGCGCTGGTGCGGGCAAAGAGGCACAGGTCCGGGTCGGTTCGTGCCGCCACCGCCGCTCGCATCTTGCCAAGGCCTTCCGCCAGTGGCAGCAGCCGCGGCTTGGGCGTGCTGAACGGTCTCGGAAGGTCCGTGTCCTCGATCGTCAGCCCCGAAACGCCGGCGTTTTCCAACTCGTTCACGGTTCGCATGACATTCAGTGCGTTGCCGTAGCCGTGGTCGGCGTCGCAAATCAATGGAATCGAACTGGCCCTGCAGATTCGCCGCGCCTGTTGCGCAAACTCCGAGAGGGTCAAGACGATAATGTCGGGGGCCCCCAGAACCACAAGCGAAGCAACAGAGCCGGCATACATGCCGGCTTCGAAGCCAATGCTCTCGGCGATCCGTGCGGAAGCCGGGTCGAATACGGAGGCGGGGCGGATACACGCTGTTCCGGACAGCGCCCTGCGCAGGCGCTGGCGCGGCGTTAGATTTGACATGTATTCCTCCCTTTGCTTGCTTTTTTGCCACGTGCGCCTGCGCACACCAGCCAATCGCCGGGCATGTATAAACAAACTACAGGCGCTGGCAACGATGCCTCCGCCGGAGAGTTACATCGGAACGAGGACTTTCTCTGACCGCAACCAATCCAGGACTCTTACCAATCCAAGACCCCTAGCAATCCAAGTCAGGAGGACATCATGGTCAAATTTGCAAAAACCCGGATCGCAATCGTGGCAGCCCTCGTTTGCGCCGCTTCCGTGGCCCATGCACGGCCCTATACGCCGGAAATGGCTTGCGGCCGTGTCGCCAATATCGTGTCGCTGAACGGCGCGATGGTCATGGATACCGGACCCAATACCTACGACCGTTATGTCGTGAGCAAGGCCTACTGTACGCCGCAGGAGCGTCTGAAGGCGGCCTTCGTACCTACTGCCAATGACGACCAGTGCTTCATCGGCTACACCTGCGAACAGCGTTACGGCAAGGGTCACCGCTAATCCTTGCGACCCGTTTAGCAAGGCCCCGCAGCCCATTTGGACTGCGGGGCTTTTGAAGTTCAGGACGGATGAAATGCGGATGCTTCCGGCCTTGCGCCGGAGCGATGCGGTCTGTAGTCAGGTCAGGGGCCAGACCGCCCCGAGTCCTGACTGAATTCTCGCGCATGCAAATCGTTTCCATTCTGATCGACGTTGTCGGCCCCGTGTTTCTGGTGGCCCTCGTCGGCTATATCTGGGCGAAATCTGGCAATCCGCTCGACTCCGGCTTCGTGGCGCTGATCGTCAATTCCCTCGCCACGCCCTGCCTGATTATCGACACCCTGACCCGCAGCGGCCTGAAAGTGTCGGCGCTGGGCGAGATGGCGGCTGCCGCCGTGGTATCGATGTCGATAACGCTTGCACTCGCATATCTGCTGCTGCGGACGATGAAGCTACCGGTGAAGACTTTCCTGCCGGCGCTAACATGGTCGAACGGTGGCAATATCGGCCTTCCCATGTGCCTGTTCGCCTTCGGCCCGCAAGGGCTGTCTCTGGCGATTGCCTATTTTACGATCTCCAGCCTGTCGAATTATACGATTGCCCAAGGCATTGCTGCCGGTGGCATGCGCTTCGGACAGGTGATCCGCATGCCGATCATCTATGCAATTGCGCTGGCGCTCACGCTGGTTGTCACTGGCACGCAAATGCCGGTATTCGCCGCTCGCGCCGTTCAGCTTATTGGTGGCATTGCCGTTCCGCTCATGCTGCTGTCGCTTGGGTACTCCCTTGCCAGCCTGACAGTCGCATCGCTCAATCGCAGCCTTTTGCTGTCGCTGGCGCGCCTGCTGGGAGGCTTTGCCATCGGCTGGTTCACCGCATGGCTGTTCGGCCTGACCGGGATCGCCCGCGGTGTGCTGATTATTGAAAGCGCCATGCCGGCCGCCGTCCTGAACTACCTGTTTGCGGCGCGTTACGGTAATGACCCCCATGAAGTCGCCGGGCTGGTGGTCATATCGACCATGGTTTCCGTTTTCCTGCTGCCGCTGTTCCTCTACACGGTGATGTAGGGCTGCACAGGCCAAATTCCTTTGCCAGACAGTTGCCTTGCAGGGCGTTAAGGCCTTTATGGACCTGCAGGTCGGCTGGCGGAGTAGCCAGCCGGGACAAAACGTCAGCAACTCCGGTACGTCAATAAACAACAGGAGTGGAGGAGATGTCGCAATCGCTTGAAATGCTTCCCGGACGGGGCCGTCTGAACGGCAAGGTTGTGCTGGTCGCGGGAGGCGGGTCCATCGGACCCGGTTGGGGTAATGGCAAGGCTGCTGCAGTGGTGTATGCCCGCGAGGGTGCGAAGGTTGCCGTGACTGACTGGCGTACAGAAGCGGCGCAGGAAACGGTCGACATCATCCGCGATAACGGCGGCGAGGCCATTGCCGTGACCGGGGATGCAACCAGCGAGGAGGATGTCGCCCGCATGGTCGGGGAAACTATTGCTGCCTATGGCCGGATCGATGTGCTGCACAACAATGTCGGCGGTTCGGGCACTGGCAAGCATCTTGGCGACATGACACTCGAAGACTGGAATGCGACCATGGCGCGCAATGTCACTTCCGCCATGCTGATGTGCCGGGAGGTCGTCCCGCATATGGAGAAGCAGGGCGGCGGATCCATCGTGAACATCTCGTCGATTTCGTCGCTGCGCCACCTCAATGTGCCGACTGCGGTTTATGCGGCCGGTAAGGGTGCGCTCAATGAACTGACCAAGAATATCGCGCTCCACTATGCCGGCAAGAACATCCGCGCCAATTGCGTCCTGCCCGGATATATCGACACGCCGTTTATTCGCCGCGAGATCAACGGCAAGCCAGCCTATGAATACAAGGGTTATACAAACGCCAAGGATTACGCCGCCGATCGCGGCAAGATTATTCCCATGCAGCGCATGGGAACCGGCTGGGATGTCGCCCATGCCGCGCTTTTTTTACACTCCGACGAAGCCGCTTTCATCACCGGTATAGGCTTGGTCGTCGATGGTGGTGAGTTGGTGAGCCACGGGCTTTGAC
>JAPOIA010000024.1 GCA_029979185.1 Alphaproteobacteria bacterium
GGCCGAAGTCGGCAAGCGAACGGGGCCTCGGCTCGGTTATGTCGAATGTCTCGATGATCCTTCCTGGTGCCTGGGACATGACATGGATCCGGTCGGCAAGGATCAACGCTTCATCGACATCGTGGGTGATGAAAAGGACAGTCGCCTTGTGCGCCTCCCAGACACCCATCAAAAGATCGTGCATGGTGATGCGCGTCTGCGCATCAAGCGCACCAAAAGGTTCGTCCATCAAGAGGAGCTTGGGCGCTCCGGAAAATGTGCGTGCAATCGCAACGCGCTGCTTCATGCCGCCGGACAATTGTCCCGGATATTTACGCTCCTGCCCCTCGAGTCCGACCTCGGCAAGCGCCAGCCGCGCCCGGCGCTCTTCCTCGGCCCGCGCAAGACCGAAGCGCTTGAGCGCAAATTTTACGTTCCCCAAAGCTGTAAACCACGGGAAAAGCGCATACTGCTGAAAGATGATGCCGACTTCAGGATTAGGCCCCTTGACAGGTTCATCATCAATACGAATGACGCCGGCGCTGGGAGCAACGAAACCCGCCACTGCGTTCATCAATGTCGACTTGCCGCATCCCGAAGGTCCGATCAGCGCCGTGAAAGTACCCGGCCCGAGTTCAATCGTTGTGGGGGCTACGGCATGCGTCCGGTTGCGTCCGGCGCCGAAAACAATCTCGACATTGTCAATTGCCACATGCCCGTGTGGCGCAACACTGCTGATACCGGAATTGAGCGAGGGTTCGTTCATCATCGGCCCTTACGCCTGTTCCCAATGCACCAGCGCCTGGCTGATGCGATGAACGATTGTATCCACCAATGCGCCTATAACGCCCAGTACGATCAACAGCGCGAACATACGATCAGTGCGAATATATTGCCGCGCCTCCTGCAGGCGATAGCCGATACCGGAGGACGCGCCAGTCAGCTCGGCCGCCACAAGACTGAGCAGCGCAAGTGCGACGCCAAGCCGAAGACCGGACACGATATGTGGCGCGGCCGCCGGTATCACGACGGTCAGAAACTCCCTGATCCGGCTGGCGCCCAGAGAACGGGAAGCGCGAATATAGATGTCAGGAACGAAGTCCATTCCGTGGTGGGTGTTGAACCAGACCGCCAGAAACACCGTGTAGGAGATGACGAAATATTTCGAGCCCTCGCCGATTCCGAACCAGACGATGGCCACCGGCACAAGCGCTATCGCGGGAATTGGGCGCAGGAGAGTGAGGAACGGATTGAGCAGAAGACGAAAGATATGCGTACGGCCGGTTACGACACCGAGCGTCACGCCAAGCACCGCGCCAATGAGAAATCCGATAACCGCACGTTCCAGCGAAACCGAAATATCGGAGACGAGCACACCATTCGACCACATCTCCAAAGCGGCGGTCCAAACTGTCCACGGCGCGGGAAACAGGGTTTCCGATACGACACCCGATAAAGCAACCGCTGACCAGATCGCGACCACGATAGCCAGCGACACAAACGGACGCAGAGCGCCCGCTCCGAACGCCGCCGCGCTGGCGGCAGCGCTCTTGCGATCCTGGTCAGCCCCGGTCAGAGCCATGGCACATCCTCGCGCCGGTATCGGTGCGCCCGAAAGACGCTGTTATGTTCGCCTGCAACATAATGCTGGATCGACGGCTCGGGATAGGGCGCAAACTCCGGTATCAGAAATTCCCACACGGTCTCGCCCTCGGGCGTTACCTCGAACAGGCGCCCGAAGGCCGATTCGGTAATGAACGTATTGCCGTTCCACAACCGCTGCGCACCACCCATGTAAGGCGAGAAGAACGCCGGCGGCATCGGATCGGTATATTGCCACTCGATCTTGCCAGTTAACGGATTGACCTCGATCACCCGTGAGAAGTGCGAGCTGAGGCCCGGGCGAATGTTGCCGTTATCGAAAATCAGGATATTGCCGTTTGCCATTTCGACAGGCGTGTGCTGTTGCGCAACGATATCGTTGCCGATCCGCCATTTTACCTTGCCCGAAACGCGATCCACGGCAATGACGCCGGACGTTGTGCGCAGACTCATCAGCACGAGACCATCGCGGGTCACGTCCAGCCCGTTGATCATCGGCCAATGGGTCCGGTCAAACACCGGCTCGACCGGATAGTCTTCCGGTTCGAGATGCTCCCACAGTTTCCATTGCCAGACAATCTTGCCCGAGCGGTCCACCTCGCGCACCACATCGCTGTAGGTCAGTCCCTCAGGCGACCCCGTACGATCAACCCCTCCGCGAATACGGGCCTTGATATCCGCCGGCAATGGATGCGCCGCGCCATACAGCAGGTTGCCGTTGTCGAGCCAGCGCGCATCGTGATGATGGGTGTCGTCGTTGAATGACCAGACGACCTTGCTGTCGCGGTCGACCTCATAGAAGGCGCCGCCGCGCCACAGCGGCCAGATCGTGTAAGGCGGCTTGCTGGTTTGCGAACTGCCGTTGAAGCCAAGATTGCCATTCTTCAGCAGCACTGCATCGCGGCCCGGGCGCACCGGCAGCTTCCAGCTGTGGATACGCTTGCCTTCCTCATCCACGAGATAGACTGCCCCATCGCCGGTTTGCGGCGCATAGAGCGTTACGCCACCGGCCGACTTGCCGGCATCACGAGCCGTCAATCCCGTCTTGCGCCGCCGCAGCGTTACCTGATCCACGCCGTTCATTTCCGTCATCACCCCACCTCACACAGATCCGCTTGCCCACAAGCGCCAACCGAACTGCTTGCCAAAACTTCAAAAAAACGTTTTTTTATTCTAATTGTCAGGGGTACAGGCGCGTCAACCGGAAACATCGCCGCCAATGGCTGAATGTTGTGCGCAACCTGTGCATCCTGTAGGCAAAGCGGCGATGAAGCGAACAAACGGCACGGCAGAACGGAAAAACCGAACGACGATCCTCGATATCGCCCGGCGGGCCGAAGTCGCGCCCTCGACGGTATCCAATGCCCTGTCCGGCCGCCGCTATGTCGATCCGCAAATTGCCGAGCGTATCCGCAAGGTCGCCGCCGAAGAGGGCTATGTCCCGAACTCCATCGCCCGCGGCCTGCGCTCCGGCAAGGCCAACGCCATTGGCCTCTTGTCGTCCATGCCCTTCGGCGTGGCCGGCGGCTCCTCGCGCCTGGGATTCATGATGGAGCTTGCCGCGGCAGCAGCTGCCTACGCCCTGCAGCGCGGCCTGGCGCTGTTGCTGGTGCCGCCGATGGAAGCCGGCCGTCCACCATTGCAGAATTTCATGCTGGATGGCGCGCTGGTTGTTGAACCTTTCGCTGGCGATCCCTTCATACAGCAGCTGGTGGACTACGCCCTACCGGTCGTCACCATCGGCAAGCAGCCGGGCGGAGACGATATTCCGTTCATTGACCTGCGCTCGCGCGAAACGGCTGAGCTGGTGTTCTACCACCTGATCGAGTCCGGTGCGCAGCGCATTGCCCTCATGATCGGCAAGTCGCGCCGTACATCCTATATCGAGACACAAGTCATTTACATTGAGCGAATGAAACAGCTCGGTGCTCTACCGGCCATTGTAGAAATTGCGGAAGAAGGCGGCGAACAGGCCGGCTACGAGGCAACCAGGGAGTTGCTGGCCAAGGAAAAAAACATCGACGCGATCTTTTCCTTCGTCGACGCTTTTGCAACCGGAACCTGCCGCGCAATCCGCGATGCCGGCCTTGGCGTGCCGGAGGATATCAGGGTCGCCACCCGCTACGACGGCCCACGCGCACGGGACAATGATCCACCGATTACCGCCGTCGATCTAGGTTTATCGGATGTCGCGGAATCAGCAGTAAAGTTGCTGATTGATAGTATTGATGGAAGGCAGCCGGGGAAGAAATCCCTGCTCGCCCCACCACCAAGGCTAGTGGTGCGCGGGTCCAGCAGCTAGCAACGCTGGTCTGGGCACGCCCTACCCCAGCTTCTCCATCAGCTCTTCCGACATTTCGAAATTGGCGTAGACGTTCTGCACGTCATCGTTGTCTTCAAGGCTGCCTATTAGCCGGATGATCTTTTCGGCCGTTTCCTCATCCACCGCATTGGTGGTCTGCGGCCGCCAGACAAGCTTGGAGGACTTCGGTTCACCGAATTTCACTTCCAGCGCCTTGGCCACTTCCATAAGCGATTCCAGTGCGGTCGTGATCAGGTGTCCGTCCGCAGTTGTAACAACATCGTCGGCGCCGGCCTCGATGGCAGCTTCCATCATGTCGTCCTCGCTGGCAGCGCCCGGCTCGAACTCGATTTCTCCCACGTGATCGAACATGAAGGCGACCGACCCGGTTTCTCCCAGCGCCCCACCCGATTTGGTGAAATAGCTGCGCACTTCCGAAGCCGTCCGATTGCGATTGTCAGTCAGCGCTTCGACAATGACAGCGATGCCACCCGGACCGTAGCCTTCGTAGCGGATTTCATCGTAGTTCTCGGTGTCGGCGGCGCTGGCCTTGTTGATCGCCCGCTCGATATTGTCCTTGGGCATGTTTTCCGCCCGCGCGGCCAAAACGGCCATGCGCAGACGTGGATTGAAGGCAGGATCGGGCATCCCCAGCTTCGCTGCAACCGTGATTTCCCGGCCCAGCTTGGAGAAGAGCTTGGCGCGGATTTTGTCCTGCTTGCCCTTCTTGTGCATGATGTTCTTGAACTGGCTATGGCCTGCCATTGGGGTCCCCGGTGGTTTGCAAAATGGTCGGAAATCTGATTTGGGCGGTATATACGCCGGTATCCGGCGAATTTGAAGCCCGCAAACGGCCGCCGCCACTGCCTGCACGTCACCCGCGGCGTACCGGTAACCTCCGGTAAACCCTAATCGTTTCTTAACTGCTCCTTTGCTAGAAAAAATGGCCTGCGATTCCCGCAAGCCGCAGTTTCGACCGAATTGCGATACAAAGCAGGCAATCAAGGCGGCGAATCCGCCCTTTGTCCGCTGATCGAAGGACTTGCTCAAAGGACCCCTGAATGTCGAGTAAAGCCGCGCTTGCCCTGGGAGCCGCCGCCGGTCCCTTCTTTGCATTGGGTGCATTTTCCCTCGGACTGGCCGCCGCACCTGCGCTTGCACAGGGAGGCGCCGCCGCGCCTGGTTCTGCCCCGGTCGAGGTAACGATCCTTGGCATGTTCTGGGGCGCGCACTTCGTCGTCAAGCTCGTGATGCTGGGCCTGCTTGCCGCCTCATTCTGGTCATGGGCGATTATCATCAATAAAATCATGCTGTTCGGCCGGGTCGAGCGGGCCATGGACAAGTTCGAGGAAGTCTTCTGGTCCGGCGAATCGCTGGAGGATCTCTACGATACCCTTTCGGCCCGTCCCACCTCTGGCATGGGTGCATTGTTCGTCGCTGCCATGCGCGAGTGGAAGCGCTCATTTTCCTCTTCCGTTTCGTTCATGGGCCTGCAGGCCCGCATCGAGAAGGTGCTGGATGTATCGATAGCCCGCGAAGTCGAACGGCTGGAATCGCAGCTGATCGTTCTGGCCTCCGTCGCATCGGCCGCCCCCTTCGTCGGCCTGTTCGGCACCGTCTGGGGCATCATGACAGCCTTCCGGTCTATTGCGGCCTCGAAGAACACCTCGCTTGCCGTCGTCGCCCCGGGTATCGCCGAGGCGCTGTTTGCGACAGCCATCGGCCTTTTTGCCGCCATACCGGCGCTCATTTTCTACAATATGCTGCAAGGCAGGGTCGCAAGATCGCAGGCGCGGCTGGAAAGCTTTGCAGACGAATTTTCCTCGATCCTGTCTCGGCAGATTGATCACCATGTCGCCAATGAACGCGACAAGACACTGGCCTGAAAGCCAAAGCAACGGGTAACCAGCAACAGGATTGCAGCATGGGCGCCTCCGTAGGAGCACCGGGACACAAATCAGGCCGCCGCCGCCGCGGCGTACCGCGCTACGGCGCGATGGCCGAAATCAACATGACGCCTTTTATCGACGTCATGCTGGTTCTGTTGATCATCTTCATGGTCGCCGCGCCGCTGCTGGCAACCGGCGTACCGATTGACCTGCCTGAAACAAAGGCCGCCGCGCTCAACATTGATCGCAAGCCGATTTCCATCGCCATAGACGACAAGGGCGTCATCTATTTCGACGATCAGGTTGTCGAGGCCAGCGCGCTTGTCGACAAGATCAAGGCCACAGCCAAGGACGGCCTTGATGAACGCATCTACCTGCGCGGCGCCAAGACGGTGAACTATGGCCGGGTTGCGGAAGTCATGTCGTTGATCACCGCCGCGGGCTTCAAGAAAGTCGCACTGGTGACCGAACAGGAAAAGAAGTGAGAACGCAACAGAACGGTCTGCACCGGTCCGTCCGGATGTAGAGTCTGTGTCTGTCAAAGCGGAGAGTTGAGTTGCAATTGCCTCGCGGTCCGGGCTGGGTGGTTTCTGCTGTGGCGCATGGCGCGCTGCTAGCAGTCCTGCTTGTCGCCTTGCCGGACGCGAAAAAATTCACCGACGCCCAAGAGACGGTGCCCGTCGAAATATTGACCGAGGAACAGGTTAATCAGATCGTCAAGGGCGACAAGCAGGTCAAGAAGGATCGCCCCGACCAGCGCGCCGACAAGGTGTCAGACGTTACCGAAAGCAACCCCAAGCCGCCGATCGCCGAAGCGAAAAAGAACATCCCTACTCCGCCGCCGCCCTTGAAGCGCCTGGCGGACCCCGGCGACGACGATACACCCAAGCCCGCAGAGCCGGCGCCAAAGGTTGCGGCCCTGCCGCCGCCACGCCCGGAACCACAGCCGGAGCAAAAGGCGGAGCCGAAGCCCGCGCCCCCGCCCCCGCCGCCACGCCCGGCACAATCGCAGAAGGCAGCTGCAGAGCCGCCGCCTGAACCGCCGAAACCTGTCGCGAAGGAAGCCATTGTGCCGCCGGTACCGCCGCGCCGGCCCAAACCGGTACCAAAGCCTGAGCCGAAGAAGGTTGCCGCTGCCGAACCCGAAAAGCCCGATGCCGAGCCGCCGGAAAAGCCTGCGCCACCGATGCCGCTGCCGCCGAGCCGGCCGCGCAACCTGGCGCGCGCATCCAAACCCAAGGATATCACTCCAAAGCGTGACCAGCTCGCCAAGCTGATCGCCGACAGCAAGACCGAGGAGAAGCCTCGCAAGCTGCCCGGCGCACGTCCAAGGTCCGGCGACGAAAGCAACGACAACCGCCGCCAGTTCGATGCCAGCGCGATCAATCGCCTGCTGTCGAAGGAAGCCCCGCAACGCCGCTCCTCGTCCGGCCAGCGTTTGCAGCGTGACGCGCGCCGCGGCTCGCCCACGGCCAGCGCTGCGCGGATGTCACCGTCCATGTGGGGCCAGCTTGATGGCCTGATGCAGGAACAATACAAGCGCTGCTGGAGTTATCTCGGAATTGCCGGCCGGCGGTACATACCGCAGATCAGGGTTGCCTATTCGCCGGGCGGGCGCCTGACGTCGCGTCCCGTACTCCTCAATCCACCATCCGATCCGTCGCTGAAACCCTTGGCCGAGAGCGCCCTTCGCGCGGTACGCAAATGCGACCCCTTGCGAATACCGCCACAGTTCGCTCCTTATTACGATCAATGGAAAGCCCGTATCCTGCGTTTCGATCCCGAAGAAATGCTGGGCTGACACAGGCGACCGGAAACTATCAGGTCAAAAGACAGGAAGACGTTAGCATGAACGATCTTATTTCCCGCCGCGATGCCATCACCATGCTGGGCAGCGCAGCACTCGCCCCGGCGGTTTCGACCGCGCTGGTCACGCCGGCTGCCGCGCAGGGACGCACCCTCGACATTCGCGGCGGATCGTTTCAGCCAATTCCCATCGCGATATCCCCAATGGCGGGAGACCCCGCGCTGAGCAAGCTGCTGACCGGCGTGATCACCAACAATTTCCGCCGGTCGGTCTACCTGACACCGCTCGATCCGGCTAGCTTTCCAGAACGGATCACCAGCCCCGATACGCCACCGCGCTTCGACGTCTGGCGAACCGCCAGCGCGCAGTATCTGGTAACAGGCCGCGCCACCCGCGGCAGCGACGGGCGCCTGCGCACCGAATTCCGCCTGTGGGATATTGCCCGCGGCCAGCAGATTGCCGGGCAGCAATATGTAACCGACGCACAAAACTCGCGCCGCGTCGCCCATATCGTCTCGGACGCAATCTTCACAAAGATCACCGGCGAGAAAGGCTTCTTCGATACGCGTATCGTTTTCGTCGACGAGCGCGGCCCCAAGCAGAAACGCCGCAAGCGCCTCGCTATCATGGATCAGGACGGCGCCAATGTTCGCTTCCTTACCAGCGCGCGCGAACTGGTGGTCACGCCGCGCTTTTCGCCAAATTCACAGGACGTAACGTATATGTCCTTCGGCAATGGCGATCCGCAAGTTTACCTGATGAACCTCGACCGGGGCCAGCGCGAAGTCGTTGGCAACTTTCCCGGCATGACCTTCAGTCCGCGTTTTTCGCCGGATGGCCAGCGGATCATCATGTCCCTCTCGACCGGATCGGTAACCAACCTTTTCGCTATGGACCTGCGCTCGCGCTCTACCACACGCCTGACCAATACGCAGGGCATCGATACGTCGCCATCCTATTCCCCGGACGGCAGCCGGATTGTCTTTGAATCCGATCGCGGCGGCTCACAGCAGCTCTACATCATGGGAGCCGGCGGCGGCGGCGCACAACGCATCTCGTTTGAAGGAGGCGCCCGCTATTCAACCCCGGTGTGGTCGCCCAAGGGAGACTACATCGCCTTCACCCGGCAGAAGGGCGGACGCTTTGCCATAGGCGTCATGAAGCCCGACGGTTCGGGCGAACGTATCATCACCGAGGGATTTCACAACGAAGGCCCGACCTGGGCGCCGAACGGGCTTTATCTGATGTTCTTCCGCGATCCCGGCGGCGCAGCCGGACCGCATATCTACATGGCCAACATCACCGGCCGCGGCGAATTCCGCGTGCCAACGCCAGCCTATGCCTCCGATCCGTCGTGGAGCCCGCTGCTGCGTTGACGCGCCGGTAGCTTGCTAACTATTCGAAGCGGTAGACCGACAGTTCCACTGCATCGGGACGGCGCACGCCGGTACACACGAACAGAGACTGCATCATCCATTCGTATTCCGGGGCTGATGTCTCGAATTTCGGAAAGGCGCGGAAATAGATCAGCGCCGGATCGACCGGCTCGCCGCGCTTGATCTTGTCCAACGCTTCCTTGGGACCGAACCGGATGCCGTCATTGACGACATAAACCAGTTTGCCCGTATCATCCTCCAGCGCGTAACGGGCATGCAATTCCGTCAGGCCGTTGTCCCGGATGATCTGATAGTCAGCGCCGCCCTGCCGCACACGCCCGGTGAACTTCGGTCCGGTCACCGTGCCGCCGGTAATATCGATTACGCGACGCTCGCCAAGTCCGGTGTCGCCGAACTCCAGCGGCTTCGCGACCAGCACCCGGACGTCGCAGACATGTTCGAAACTGATTGGCAATGGCATCGTGTACTTCCCCTCATGCGTGTTGCCGCTGGATAATATGCGCGGTCTTTTCGGCGATCATGATCGTCGGCGCATTGGTATTGGCGCTTACGAGTGTCGGCATCACCGAGGCATCGCAAACGCGCAACCCTTCGACGCCGCGCACCCGCAACTCCTCATCGACAACGGAATCCGGGTCAACGCCCATCCGGCAGGTTCCGACTGGATGGTAAACGGTATTGGCGAATTGAGCGATATAGGCATCGACGTCCGCATCGCTCTCGACATGTGGTCCGGGCATCACTTCCCATCCCCTGAATTTCTCGAAAGCCTTCTGCTGCAGCAATTCGCGCATGATCCTGAACCCGGTGCGCATGGTAATACGATCAGCCTCCGCGGACAGGTAGTTTGCGCGAATGATCGGCTTGTCGAACGGATCGGCGCTGCGCAGGCGAATATCGCCGCGGCTTTCTGGCCGCAACTGGCAGATCGTGCCGCCATAGCCATAACCGTCATAGACGCCCGGCGCCGGACGCTCGAACGACCAGCGCAAACCACTTGTCGCCGGAACTCCGGGATAAAAATGTATTTGGAGATCGGGATGCTCGACATCCGGCCGCGACCGCAGGAAGGCTCCGCCTTCCAGTGGAAACGAGGTAGCAGCACCGGTCTTGGTAACCATCGCCCGCAAGACCGCCAGCGCCGCCTTGTCCATACGCCGCAGGCTATAAAGATTGTCCGGTGCTTCGCATCCGTGCACGCAACGGATTGTCAGATGATCCTGCAAGTTCCGCCCCACCTGCGCCCGGTCGGCATGCGGCCGGACCGATGCCGGAAACCATCAGCGCGGTTGGCGACGTGATCGCTACGCAGCTCAGGATGACTTCGCCGTCGGCATAAACAAGCTTAGTCTGCGAGCCCTGTTTAACCTCGATGCCCTTCGCCCTGCCTTTTTCAATTACGATACGCAGCAGATGTGCGCCGGTCATGATCGAAAGATTCCGGCGTCCGAGCACCGGCGTCAGAAAGCTGCGTGCCGTGGACCAGCGCTCGCCATTGCGAATGGTGAAGTGAAAGCGGCCAAAACCTTCCTGGTTCTCGCCGTTGAAATCCATGTTCTTCGGATAACCGGCCTGCTGTCCTGCCTCAATGAAGGCGTCGTAACGCTCGTCCCTGACCGGCGTACGCGTGACCGGCAGTTCCCCGCCAGAACCGTGATACTCGCTTTCACCTTCCTCGAAATTTTCCGATTTGCGGAAGAACGGCAGGACTTTCTCGTAAGACCATTCGCGCAAGCCAAGTTGCGCCCAGTGATCATAGTCACCGCGATTACCGCGGGTATAGACCATACCGTTTATGGCCGACGATCCGCCAAGCACCTTGCCGCGGGGCCAGTCGACGCGCCGGTTGTTAAGATGCGACTCCGGTTCCGTCGCATAGCCCCAGTTATGATAGGTCTTGCGCAGCCAGAACGTTGCCAGCAACGGCACGCGGATCAGCGGATTCCAGTCTCGCGATCCCGCTTCCACAAGCAGGACGCGAACAGCCTCGTTCTCCGACAGTCTATTGGCCAGAACGCAACCTGCGGAACCGCCCCCGACGACGATATAGTCATATCCCTCAGCCATTTCCCGCCCCCAAAAACGTCCAAGCCGGCTTTGCCGCAACAAAAGTATATTTCAAATGACGAAATTGTTCACGTTCGCGCCACGACCTTGTCGAGCGGTTCACCCGCGCGCCATCTCCTGAAGTTTTCCATGAATAGCCCTTCGTGAGAAAGTCCCGGAACATCGCCACCTGCACCCGCGACATGCGGCGTGATAATCACGTTGTCCAGCGACCAGAGCGGATGGTCCGCTGGCGTCGGCTCCTGTTCCTGCACATCAAGCCCTGCGCCGGCGATCTGTCTTTCCTGCAGGGCTTCGATCAGCGCAGCCTCGTCGACCAGCGACCCGCGGGCAATGTTGACCAGATAGGAATGAGGCCCCATCGCGCGGATCACCTCCCGCGAAATGATGCCGAATGTGTCCTCGGCGGCAAGGGCCGCCACAAGCAGCACATCCGCTTCGGCTGCCGCTGCAGCGAGTTGCTCACGCGGCCGCATGGCATCGAAGTGTTCCAGCGTCCCAGTACGCCGGCTTATACCGGTAACGCGCATGTCGAATGCTTTCGCCTTGCGGGCAAAATCCTGGGCGATTGCTCCGGTCCCGACGATGACCAGATGCTTGCTCGCTGCGTTGTTCATCAGCGGTGTCAGTGGAATTCGCGCCCATTCATTACCGAGCTGTGCCGCCTCTGTAGCCCGCGATGCCCGAAACAGCGACAACATCAGAAAGAAGGCATGTTCGGCGACGGCGAACGCCCGCAGCCCCGCCATATTTGTTACTGTGACCCCGGCTGGCAGGCCGTTCGCCTCTGCCTTGTCAAATCCGGAGGTCATGAAAGCAATCCAGCGAAGCGCCGTGCCATGGTTACGGATATGGGCGGCAGGAACTTCCGTGTAGGTGCGATTGGCGACAATGACAATTTCCGCTCCCGACAGCGCCCGCGGAAGATCGTTCTCAGTATCCGCAACAACGAATTCCACATCCGGAAACTCCCGCAACGAGTCGCGAAATCCCTGCGGATCCTTGAACGGGTTATAAAATGCGATTTTCATGCGTCACCTTTCGGATGCTACTTTCCTGCCTTGTGTATATCCCGCCGCATCGTGATGCCCATCCCTTAAATCACGCCCGACGACATAATATCGTCGGTTTTGCCGCATTCCCGCCATTAAACTCGCATTAACCAAGAGCTCCAATTTGCTCGAATGCAACAGTAGCCGGAAAGAATTCAATAAGGTTGATGAAGCATTGATCGAACCATGGTTGGGCGAATTGGGTCCACCGGCGCCGGAATGGCGCTTCGGATGATCCGGGTGCATGGGATGCCAAGCCATTCAGGAGAATTAGGGTATGATAAATCTGGCCAGCGTTCGCATTGCACGGTTTGCGGTTGTCATGGTTGCCGCGCTTGCGATTTCCGCATGTTCGAAGAAGCCGAACGATCTCGACGGAGCAGGCGCCGGAAGCGGCCGTCTGGGCGCCGGCAGCGCGGTTCCGGGCTCCGCACAGGACTTCTCGGTGAATGTCGGCGACCGCGTGTTCTTCGAAACCGATTCGTCGGAACTGACGCCGACCGCCCAGGCGACACTCGACAAGCAGGCCCGCTGGCTTAACCAGTACGCCCGTTATCAGGTCCGGCTGGAAGGCCATGCCGACGAACGCGGAACCCGTGAATACAACTTCGCCCTGGGCGCTCGCCGCGCTTCGGTCACGAAGAACTATCTGATCGCTCGAGGCGTCTCTTCCTCGCGTATCACCACTACGTCCTACGGCAAAGAGCGGCCGGTCGCGGTTTGTAACGATATTTCGTGCTGGTCGCAGAACAGGCGGGCAGTCACCGTTCCGGTTGGCGCAGGCAGCTGATCCCGAGCGCCTCCGCGAAGCAGACGTTGATCCATTCGAACAACCGGCATTCTCGGGGATGCCGGTTTTTCATTGCGCGACAGCGCTTCGTCAAACTTTGGCCATCCCCGGCGCGCTATGGTATAGCGGCTTCAGCAAAGGTCTCGCTGATGCCTGAAGGTTGCCAAATTTCAAGTTCGGCGCATTCCGGTTAGCGCACACCTGACCTGCCTTTAATCGAGTTCCTGTCAAACAGAATTCGCATATGTACGGATTCGTATGCCTCGGAGTTTGCATCGCATGGGTGGTTATTTTCAATTGTCGGCGGCTTGCCGCATTGCGCCTCTTGCTCTGGCTGCACTGCTGCTCGTGGCGCCGGACACCCGCTCCTATGCGCAGAATGACGGCTATCCGCCCGGCGGGATTCCCGGCGGCTACCGCAACAGCGCGCGCAGCGCCGATGATTCCGCCAGTCTGCTGGTGCGTATCGATCGGCTGGAGAACCGGGTTCGCATCATGACCGGCCAGATCGAGCAGCTGCAATTCCAGATGCGGCAGATGCAGAAGAAGCTCGAGGCGTTTCAGAAGGACGTCGACTTCCGTTTCAAGGACCAGCCTGATTCCAGCCGTTCCCGCCGCCCGGAGCGGCGCGGAGATATCCAGCCGCAGCGACGAGAAACTGCCGACGCCGAAACCGGCCACAGATCACCGCCTGATACGCGCGATCGTTCGGACCGGAGCGCGACGAATGACGGACGGGGCCGCGATGTCTTCAATCCAGCGGACAATCCCAACGCGCCGGGCGCACCTGTCCAGCTGGGGTCTCCCCGCAATGTGCCCAGCGCACCCCTGACCCGCGGACCGCTCAGCCGCTCGGAGCCGGACAGGGGACTGCCCGGCCCGGATTCGCCGATGATTCTGTCGCGCCCGCTGACCGGCGAGGATGCGAATGCTACCCGCAACGCCAGCACAAACAGCGGGACACCTCCAAAGGAAGCGACGCCGCGCGAGGTCTATCGCACTGCCATCACCGACCTGCAAGACCGCAAGTACGAAGCTGCAGAACTGGGCTTCAAGGACTTCATGAAACGCTTCCCCAAGAGTTCGCTGACACCAAGCGTGCTCTACAATCTGGGTGTCACCTACGCCAGCCGTTCTCGCCACCGCGAAGCTGCAGAACAGTTTCTCAAGGTTTCGACGGATTATCGGAAATCGTCGCGCGCACCGGAAAGCCTCTACCGTCTGGGCCTCTCGCTGGAACGCCTCGGCGCCCGGGAACAGGCCTGCGCCAGCTATGCAGAAGTAGAGCGGCGCTATCCCCGCTCTCCCGGCAGCCTTCGCGTGCGCGTCGAACGCCAGATGAAAACAGCAAAATGCTGACGCGTGATCCCGGAAAGTGGTCACCGGTTTCCGGGCAAGATCAAGTGCAGCAAATGCCTGGTCCGGGACAGACACTACCGGTTTCCGGGCAAGATCACGATACAGTGATGTTGGGAGAGCTCTTCGCGCCCTGGACCAGCAACCGGCATATTCTAGCTGCGGTGTCAGGCGGCCCGGACTCCATGGCCCTTCTCTCGATGCTGGCGCAATGGCGTCAATCAGTTCCTGACAACAGACTGCCGAAGATCTCGGCGGCGACAGTGGACCATCGCCTGCGGCCTGAAGCTGCTGGCGAGGCCTCAGCAGTCGCGGATTTCGTCCGCTCCCTTGAAAGCGAGGGATGCCATATCGACCACACGATCCTGACATGGCAGCACCACAACCCCACGACCCGGCTGCAGGAACGCGCCCGGCAGGCACGTTACGAATTGTTGACAGACCACGCGGCAAGGATCGGCGCCGATGTAGTCATGACAGCCCATCATGCAGACGATCAGGCCGAGACAATCCTGTTCCGGATCATTCGCGGCAGCGGACTTGCCGGGCTAGCCGGCATGTCGCGGGAGCGATCATCGGGGCCGTTGGTCCTTGCCCGGCCATTGCTCTCGATACGCAAGGACGAGTTGATCGGTTGGTGCCGCAGGAGAGGCATCGGCTGGAGCGACGATCCGGGCAACATCAATCCGCGCTTTGCCCGTAGCCGTATGCGCGCCCTGCTTCCGCCACTCGAAAAGGAAGGTCTGGGACCTCACGAATGGGCTCGTTTGGCCCGCCGCGTTGGCCGGGCCGAACAGGCTCTTGATTCGATTGCAAGGTCAGAGGCCGACAGGCACTTTGGGGACATGACTGGCGATGCCATTTCGCTCGACCTCCGGCATCTGCTCGATCAACCGGAGGAAATCGCCCTCCGTGTGCTGGTTATTGCCGTAGAACGCTTCGAACCTCTGCGTCCGGTGCGTCTGGAGCGCGCCGAAGCGCTGCTCGATAAGCTTGTCCCGGCGGCCCGGACCGGACAATCGCATCGTGCGACCCTGGGACAGGCCAGAATCGCCCTGTCGCCAAAGGGTATATTAACCCTGACCCGGCAAGCTGAACGGCGGCGAGGGTCACCGCAACGTGACTGATCGCCCCCATGGACCCGTTGTCGAAAAGCGAGCGCAAAATCACCACATTGCAGGGATTACCTTGTCTGCGATTTACCTCGCGCATATCGCCTGGGATGGCTCGCAGAAGCGGTCCTGCTTCCGCAAGGGAATCTGCGCCGATTGGGGACCATATTTGCGACCTTCCCTTGGCAATCAGGAGTGGGAAGCATAAATTGACTGGAATGGTGACGGTGCGCCGGACGGCTGGCCGCACTGCAGGAGAACCCTCCTGAGAACCCTCCTTGAGCCGTCAGCAAGGTAAAAGATGAATCCGAACGTCCGGAATCTCGCCCTTTGGGTCATAATTTTCATGTTGGTCGTTGCCCTGGTCATGCTGTTCCAGGGCCCCAACCAACGCGAGCAAGCCACTGAAATTACCTTCAGTCAGCTGCTGAACGATGTCGACAAGGGCCAGGTCCGCGACGTCACGATCGCCGGCCGGCGCATTACCGGCAGCTATAATGACAATCGCTCTTTCCGCACCTACGCGCCGCCGGATCCTTCGCTCGTCGACCGGCTGTACAAGAAGAACGTGTCGATTACAGCCCGGCCGCCCGACACCGGCAACAACTGGCTCGTGACGCTGCTGGTGAACGGCCTGCCGCTGATTGCCTTCATCGCGGTCTGGATATTCCTGTCCCGGCAGATGCAGGGAGCGGGCGGAAAGGCTATGGGCTTCGGCAAGTCCAAGGCGAAACTTCTGACCGAGGCGCATGGCCGCGTCACGTTTGAGGACGTCGCCGGCATCGACGAGGCCAAGGAGGATCTCGAGGAAATTGTCGAATTTCTCCGCGATCCACAAAAGTTCCAGCGGCTGGGCGGACGCATACCGCGCGGTGTCCTCCTGGTCGGTCCGCCCGGTACCGGTAAGACACTCACCGCGCGCGCCGTGGCCGGAGAGGCGAACGTGCCCTTCTTCACGATTTCCGGCTCTGACTTTGTCGAAATGTTCGTCGGTGTCGGCGCCAGCCGCGTCCGCGACATGTTCGAACAGGCCAAGAAAAACGCACCCTGCATCATCTTCATCGACGAAATCGACGCCGTCGGCCGGCATCGTGGCGCAGGCCTTGGCGGTGGCAACGATGAGCGCGAGCAGACGCTGAACCAGTTGCTGGTCGAGATGGACGGATTCGAGGCGAATGAGGGTGTCATCATCATCGCCGCCACAAACCGTCCGGATGTTCTGGACCCGGCACTGCTGCGTCCCGGCCGTTTCGACCGCCAGATTGTCGTTCCGAACCCGGACCTGTCTGGCCGCGAGAAGATCCTGAAGGTGCATGTCCGCAAGGTGCCGCTGGCTCCGGACGTCGACCTGAAGATCATCGCCCGCGGCACGCCGGGCTTCTCCGGCGCCGATCTTGCCAACCTCGTAAACGAGGCTGCCCTGCTGGCGGCGCGCCGTAACAAGCGCATTGTCACCCATCAGGAATTCGAGGACGCCAAGGACAAGGTCATGATGGGCGCCGAGCGCAAGTCCATGGCCATGTCCGAGGAGGAAAAGAAGCTGACCGCCTATCACGAAGCCGGCCATGCTATCGTCGGCCTGTTCGTGCCGGCTGGCATCCCGGTGCACAAGGCAACCATCATCCCGCGCGGCCGCGCCCTTGGGATGGTGAAATTCCTGCCCGAAGGTGACCGCTATTCGATGAAGTACAAGGAGTTCACCTCCCAGCTCGCCGTCGCCATGGGTGGCCGCGTGGCCGAGGAGCTGACCTTCGGCAAGGAGAACATCACCTCCGGCGCATCGGGCGACATCCAGCAGGCCACGAAAATGGCCCGCACCATGGTCACCCAGCTTGGCTACTCCGATGAACTGGGCACCGTTGCCTATGGCGACAATCAGGAAGAAGTGTTCCTGGGCATGTCCATGGGCAAGCAGCAGAACGTCTCGGAAGAGACCGCCCAGCTGATCGACAAGGAAGTCAAACGCCTCGTCGACGAAGGCTATGCTGCCGCCCGCACGATCATCACCGAGAACCACGACAAGTTCATAGCGCTTGCCGAGGCTCTGCTGGAATACGAAACCCTGACCGGCGACGAAATCAAGGATCTGCTGAATGGCAAGCGGCCCAACCGCGAGCCGACAGACGAACCTCCGGCGCCGCGCTCCTCCGCTGTCCCGACAGTCGGCAAGCAGCGCAAGCCCCCGGCTCCCGATACCGGCGGAATGGAACCGCAACCGGGCGTATAAGATCAACGATCACGACAAGAAACGGCGGCTCTGGGGCCGTCGTTTTTTTTCAAATACCTTGACAGCTTGAAGCGAAACCAAACTTCAAACCGCGCGGTAGCTTTCACCCAGCTTCCCGTTAGGATCGAGCTTTGAATCCAGATCGATGTCCTCCTGACCTGGAACGCGAATGCGCTTGTACTTGAACTCCGGTGCATCGAGTGGCTTTGTGGCATTGAAGCCCATCTTCGAGCCGACGCCGTTGTCTGTGGACGGATCGAGCTTCGAGCCCTGGGATCCATTGATGACAACGAGATCGCGCGATGCCTGGAAGCGGGTCGATACCGCCCATTCCACCTCGACCGGATTGTGGATATCCACATCCTCGTCGACCACGATGACCTGTTTCAGATCATAGTGCGATGCGAAAGCGGCCATGATGACGTTCATCGGCTCGCCTGCGGAACGCGGCGTCATCTGCACGTATAGATGATAGCGATGCACGCCGCCGCGCGAGAGAGCGACGTCTTTTACATTGGGAAAATTGCGCTGGATGCTGTCGAGAATGGTCGCCTCGAGCGGGATGCAGCCGAGCAGCAAATGCTCCAGCCCGCCGCCAACGATCGTATGGAATACAGGGTCCTTGCGATGAGTGACGCAATCCACCGCGATGACATGCCGGTCGGCGCGTTCGCCGTAATACTGCGGGAATTCTCCGAACGGACCTTCAGGCTTGCGCTGTTCCGCAAGCAAGCGCCCTTCCAGTACGATTTCTGCCTGAGCTGGAACGCGTATATCGCTGTTCAGGCATTTGACCACGGGAATGGACGCGCCAATCAACCCGCCGGCAATCTGCATTTCATCGAAGTTTATCGGCGCGATAGCCTGCGATGCCAGAAGCTCCGCAGGGCTTGCCCCGATGACGATGGCCACATCGCAGTCCTTGCCGGAGCGCTCGTTCATCTCGTGGAATGCCAGCGTGTGACGCGGCAGGAGCAAGGCGCCGAGCCGGTCCTTGCCAGAAACCTGCAAACGGACGATTGCGACATTCTGAACACCCGTCTGCGGATTGCGCACGATGATCAGGCCGGCTGCGATATAGGGCCCGCTGTCCAGTTCATTATGGGTCGGCACAGGCAATTGGGCGTTCAGGTCCACCTCGCGATGCACCACTTCCTGGCAAGGCGCTTCGCTGACCTGATGCGGCGCTATCGGTTCGGCCATCGCCGTCTGGAAGCGTTTGAGCAGTTCGTCGTCAGACACCCCGAGCGCTTCTGCCATCCAGCCGCGGTCGGATACGATACCGGAGACAACCGGAACGGAGTGCCCATCAGGTGCAGGAAAGAAACTCGCCTTGCGGCCATCGAGGCGATTGGCAATGCCTGCAAGTTCGTACTTCAGCTTGACACCCGGATTGGCGAACGCAATTCGCTTCTTGCTCTCCAGATGCGCCAGCCAGCTGCGCAGGCTCGCACCGGGCGGCAGGGAATTCGAGCCCCGACCGTCGAAATTACCTGACGACTGCTTGTTGATATCGTCCAAACCATCCTCCCGAGGTAATTGGAGCCTAGCGGCCCTGTGTTATCATTCCAAATCATAAAGATTGATGTTATCCATCATGCTTTATGATAGTGAGTGAAGCTATTGGAAATACGCCAACTTCAATATTTTGTGGTTCTGTACGAAGAGGGATCGGTTACCCTCGCCGCTCAGCGCCTGCATGTCGTCCAGCCAGCGGTGAGCCAGCAACTGGCGAAGCTCGAAGCAAGATTGGGACACAAACTGTTCCATCGCACGCCAAAGGGCATGCGGCCAACCCAGGCCGGCCACGACGCCTACGACATTTTCGCCCCAATCTTGCGCAACCTTGACCATGCGCCACAGGAACTCGCGAGCCGCCAGGGGGAAGTCGCCGGACATGTGTCCATCGGCGTGATTGCTTCGGTAAGCAACAATGCCATGTCCGAGTCGCTGATCAGCTTTCACCGGAAATACCCCAATGTGACCATCCGCGCGACCGACAGTTACACGCCCGATCTCGTGGACATGTTGCGGCATGGCAAGATCGACATAGCGATGATAAACGACTCCCTGAGAACGTTCCCTTTGCCAAGCATCGAAGTCATCCAGGAAAATCTGGCGGTGATCTTTTCAGCAAAATTTGCCCAAAAACCCCCGCGCAACGTACCATTAAGCGATATCCAGAAACACAAGCTTGTCCTTCCGTCTCCGCATCACGGGCTGCGTGTCATCATGGACGCAGTTGCCCGCCGATCAGGTATCCGTTTCGCACCAGCGCTCGAATTCGACCAGCTGACCACCATCCAGGACTTCGTCGAACAGACCGATTTCATCACTATTCTACCGCAGATTGCCCTGCATCGCAGCCTGCGCGAGGGACGCCTGCAAAGCCGCCCGACGACGCCGGTTATTTCACGCCGCATCGTATGCGTTCATATGCCGGACAGACCGCCTACCCGAGCCGCCATGCTTCTCATCGAGGAATTGAAGAACAAGATGAGCGGCGCCATGTCCGAACTGGAGCGGTAACGCCACCGGAAGCATTGGCGAAATCGCTGCACCAGCATTTCAGCGCCCCACAAACCTGTCGAACAGCGGCATGGCGACAATGGCGCTCGCTGCCACCAGGACATAGGCAATCTTCCGGTAGCCTCCTTCCGTTGTTCCCTTGAAGAACCTCGCTCCGATGGCAAGGCCACCCGAATACAGCGGCC
>JAPOIA010000250.1 GCA_029979185.1 Alphaproteobacteria bacterium
TCTTGGCGTGATCGAACTGGAGTGAAAGCTCAGGATCTGGCACTGAAGAATTTCGACAGGAAGCTCATGTCGCCCATGCGCCAGACATAATAGACGGCGCCCGCCAGTCCGATCAGCATCACGACGAAGCCGATGAACAGGGCGAGGAATTCGATCGTATCCCACAGCCAGGCGAGTGCGCTGCGCCGGGATGTGGGGGCTGCAGCAGGCTTTGCCACCGGCAATGCGGCGTTGCCCATCGCGGCAGATTTTGGTTCTTTCGGCTCCCCTTGCGGCTTGACTGCAGCGCCATCGTAGGAGGGCATATGCGCCTGAGGAGCAGTTGCTGCTTCGGCCTCTTTCGTCTGGGACATCAGGGCGCGTACCGCATCCTCTATCGTGCGGTCTGACGCGAGGGCCCGTTCCCTTTCCAGCAGCCGGCGGCTGATATAGCCGGTAATGGCCTCGACCATGGTTTCGGCGCGGTCGGTCTCCTTGAGTACGACACGCCCGTGCCGGGTGTCCTGGATAAAGCGATAGGTGCGCTTGTCTGCACCCATATCGACAAAGCCGATCATGTCGATGAACAGGCGCGGGCGCTCTCCAGGCACAACGCCGGCGTCGAAGATGTCAATATCCTCCGGCAATTGCGCATAAACCGGTTCAAGCTTTCCGGCCAGCATTTCCAGCCGCGCCAATTCCGCCCCGCGCAGCTCGGCTATGACATCGGATCGTTCGGCATCCTCGATACGGGCGCGGCGCATGGCGCTTTTGATCGAGGGGGTATTGGCGGGCATCTCGGCGTTCTCGTCACTCATGTTACTCTACCCGCGATAGTTGCAATTGTCCGCAGGCCCCAGCGCTCTGCCGTCTGGAATTCTGGACTTGGACTGCGGAAAATCCGGCTTCCGCCCTTGCCGGATCGTTTGTTGCGGTACACTCCGGCCTTGAACCGGCCATGGGGACTGTACACGCTTTGTTAACCTGTGCTTTTAACCTATGCCGCGCTATCAGGCCAGATACCACGGCGAATGAGAGTTTTGTATGACAGGCAAGGTTAACAGGCGGGGACGCAACTTTTCCGGAGCAGGCCGCGGTCAGTGGGATTTCTGGATCGATCGCGGTGGCACCTTCACCGATGTGATCGGCCGCGATCCTTCCGGCGAATTGCGCGTCGCCAAGATGCTGTCGGAAAATCCGGCGGTCTATCGCGATGCTGCTGTGGCGGGCATTCGATCGCTCCTTGGCCTTGCGCCGTCCGAGCCTGTTCCAGCCGGTCAACTCCGGTCGATCAAGATGGGCACAACCATCGCGACCAATGCGCTGCTCGAGCGCAAGGGGGAGCCGCTGCTGCTGATGACCACGCGCGGCTTTCGCGATGCGTTTGAAATCGGCAATCAGGCGCGACGGGACATCTTCGCCCGCAGGATTGTGAAGCCGGAACAGCTCTATGCTGCCGTTGCCGAAACGCCGGAGCGCATTCGTGCCGATGGCAGTATCGAGACGCCGCTGAATGAGAGGCACGTCCGGCGCGAGCTGACTAAGGCTTACCGGCGTGGATTGCGGGCCGTCGCCATCGTGTTCATGCATGCCTGGCTGCGCCCCGAACATGAGCGGCAGGCAGGCACCATTGCGCGCGAAATGGGTTTCACGCAGGTGTCGCTCAGTCATGAAGCATCGCCGCTGATCAAGTTCGTCGGCCGTGGCGATACCTGTATCGCCGATGCCTATCTGACGCCGGTCCTGCGAGCCTATGTGGATCTCGTTGCTGATGAACTGGCGATGGGCGATGCGAGGGCGCGCGCGGCCTTTCAGAAGAAACTGATGTTCATGATGTCATCGGGTGGCCTGACGTCCGCAAGCCGTTTCGATGGCAAGGACGCCATTCTTTCCGGCCCGGCTGGCGGCGTTGTCGCCATGGCCCGCACTGCCCGCGTGGCGGGGTTCGACAAGGTGATAGGCTTCGACATGGGCGGTACGTCGACTGACGTTGCACACTATGCCGGACAGTTCGAGCGCTCTTTCGAGACAGAAGTTGCCGGGGTCCGGTTGCGCACACCGATGATGCATATTCACACGGTGGCGGCCGGGGGTGGTTCCATCCTGCATTTTGACGGTGCACGCTTTCGCGTCGGTCCCGATTCTGCCGGCGCCAATCCGGGGCCGAAATCCTATCGTAACGGCGGTCCGCTTGCGGTGACTGACGCCAATGTGATGACTGGCAAATTACTGCCGGACTATTTTCCGGCAATCTTCGGTCCAGAACGCGATCAACGGCTCGATCGCGATGCGGTTGAACAGGCTTTCGAGGCGCTGCGGCAGAAGGCAGGCGAGTCGCTCCGCGACTCTGGCGCAGTACCGCGGAGCGCTGTTCATGTGGCCGACGGGTTCATCGAGATTGCAGTCGCCAACATGGCCGAAGCGATCAAGAAAGTGTCTGTCGCGCGCGGCTACAATGTCACTGGTTATGCGTTGAACTGCTTCGGCGGAGCGGGGGGGCAGCATGCCTGCCTTGTCGCGGATGCCCTGGGCATCAGCCATGTACTGATCCATCCGCTGTCGTCGCTCCTGTCCGCATATGGAATGGGACTTGCCGATATCACGAGCCTGAAAAGCGTGGCTTTCGAGAAAGTTTTGTCGCCGGGCCGCCTGCCGCAGATGCGGCAGCGTTTCGATCGTTTGGCAAAGCGGGCGTTTCGAGAACTTGTATCGCAGGGCGTTGCGCGCGATGCGATCCGTTTCGGCAAACGCCTGCATATACGGTATGCGGGTACCGATACGGCGCTGGAAATTGCCGTGCCGCGCGGCTTCGATGCTGTAGCGGTATCAGAGCAGCATAGGTGCGTTACCGCCATCCGCCGGGCTTTCGAGCGCCTGCATCGTCAGCGGTTCGGATTTTCCGACAAAAGCAAGGCTGTCGTTGTGGAGGCTGTCACGGTGGAGGCATCGGGCGACGGTGCTACGATACGCGAGCGAAAGCACGGAATCGCGGGCCGGACGAAGGCAAAAGCGGAAAGACAGACTCGCTTCTTTTCTCAAGGCAAGTGGCATCGGGCAGGAGTCTATTTGCGCCACTCGCTTGCCGCCGGGCAGATCGTGGAGGGTCCTGCGCTGATCATCGAGGATCACCAGACGATAGTGATCGAAGCAGGCTGGCGCGGCGAGATAACAGCACACGATCACGTTTTGCTGAAGCGCGCCAGACCCCTGCCGGCTCGACGCGCAGCGGGTACTACCGCCGATCCAGTGCTGCTTGAAGTGTTCAATAAGCGCTTCATGTCTATCGCCGAGCAAATGGGCGTTGCGCTGCAGAACACTGCAAGTTCCGTGAATATCAAGGAGCGGCTGGATTTCTCCTGCGCGATCTTCAATCGCGAAGGACATCTCGTCGCCAATGCGCCGCATATGCCGGTGCATCTTGGATCGATGGACCGGTCGGTCGAGACCATTATTCGCGAAAACGGCGGTGGCATAAGGCCTGGCGATGTCTTTGCGATCAACGCGCCCTATAATGGCGGCACCCATCTGCCGGACATTACCGTTTGTACGCCGGTGTTCGACGGCAAAGGCAAGGACATAGCCTTCTGGGTTGCATCGCGCGGCCATCATGCGGATGTCGGTGGTATTGCGCCCGGCTCGATGTCGCCGCGTGCTACGCACATCGACGAGGAAGGTGTCTATATCGACAATGTCCGCATCGTGACATGCGGCCGGTTCGAAGACCACAAGGTGCTGGCGTTGCTCACGGGAGCGCAGTATCCGGCGCGCAACCCGGCGCAGAATATTGCCGATCTGAAAGCACAGGCGGCGGCTAATATCATGGGCGCGCAATTGCTCAACGAGATGGTGCTGGAGTTTTCGGCGCCGGTTGTGCGGGCCTATATGGAGCATGTGCAGGACAATGCCGAAGAACATGTGCGCCGGGCGATTGCACGATTGAAGAATGCGCGCTTCGAAGTTCGCCTCGACCAGGGGGCGCGGATTGCAGTGCGGATTTCCGTGGATCGGAAGAAGCGCACTGCGGTTGTCGACTTCACCGGTACTTCGCCGCAGCAGGCCGATAACTTCAACGCGCCGGAGCCGGTAACGCGCGCTGCCGTTCTGTATGTCTTTCGCACGTTGGTGGATGACGACATTCCGATGAATGCCGGATGCATGCGTCCGATCAGGCTGATCGTGCCTGAGGGATCGATGCTGAGCCCGCGTTATCCGGCGGCCGTAGTGGCTGGCAATGTGGAGACATCCCAACAGGTTACCGATTGCCTTTTCGGGGCCCTTGGCGCGCTCGGGTCGGCGCAGGGAACGATGAACAATCTGACTTTCGGCAATGACCGCTATCAGTATTACGAAACCATCTGTTCAGGAGCGCCGGCGGGTGAGGGATACTCCTCT
>JAPOIA010000251.1 GCA_029979185.1 Alphaproteobacteria bacterium
CTTTGCGCGGATCGGCGCCTTGAAGGATTCCTCCTCCTCAGCGCTCCATTGCTTGCCGTCGCGCTCCAGTCCGTCGCGGCGTACCGTTGCCAGTACGCTCGCGGCCTGTTCGCCGCCCATCACCGATATACGTGCATTCGGCCAGGTGAAAACGAAGCGGGGGTCGTAGGCGCGCCCGCACATGCCGTAGTTGCCGGCCCCGAAGGAGCCGCCGACGATCAGCGTGATCTTTGGAACCTGCGCACAGGCTACTGCGGTAACCAGCTTTGCCCCGTCCTTGGCTATGCCGCCCGTTTCATATTCCTTACCGACCATGAAGCCGGAAATGTTTTGCAGGAACAGCAACGGTATCTTGCGCTGGCAACAAAGCTGGACGAAATGCGCCCCCTTCAGCGCGCTTTGCGAGAACAATATGCCGTTGTTGGCCAGTATCCCGACCGGAATACCCGCAATATGCGCGAAGCCGGTCACCAGCGTTTCACCGTAGAGATGCTTGAATTCGTCGAACGCCGATCCGTCGACAATGCGTGCAATGATCTCGCGCGCATCGTACTGGCGCTTCAGATCGACAGGCACGACATAATCGAGATCGCTTGCCGGATACAATGGTTCGCGCGCGGCGATAGTCTGCAAACCTGCGCGGCTGGCTGGCGCTAGGTGCCCCATGATATCGCGAACGATCTCCAGCGCATGGGCATCGTTCTCCGCCAGATGATCGGCGACCCCGGAAACACGCGTATGCACCTCCGCACCGCCGAGATCCTCCGCTGAAACCACTTCGCCCGTAGCCGCCTTCACCAACGGGGGGCCAGCCAGAAAGATCGTTCCCTGTTCGCGCACGATGACAGTCTGGTCGGACATGGCTGGCACATAGGCGCCGCCCGCCGTGCAGGAACCCATCACGGCAGCGAGCTGCGCAATGCCCGCAGCCGACATCTGCGCCTGATTGAAGAAAATGCGGCCGAAGTGATCGCGATCCGGAAACACTTCCGTCTGATGCGGTAGGTTGGCGCCGCCGGAATCGACAAGATAGATGCAGGGCAAGCCGTTGGCGCGCGCAATCTCCTGCGCCCGCAGATGCTTCTTGACGGTCATCGGATAATAGGTGCCGCCTTTTATCGTCGCATCGTTGGCGACAATCATGGCCAGACGGCCGCGCACGCGGCCAATGCCGCAAATCATTCCAGCCCCGTGAATAACCTCGCCATACATGCCGAAAGCCGCCAGCGGCGCGATTTCAAGAAACGGCGCCCCCGGGTCAAGCAAACCGGTCACGCGGTCGCGCGGCAACAATTTGCCGCGCGCCACATGCCGCTCGCGTGAGGCCTGCGGCCCGCCCAGTGCGGCATCGGCACGGCGCTCGCGCAACTCGCTGGCGAGCCCGTCCCACGCCTTGGCGTTGGCCTCAGCGGCATCGCTGTCAAGATCGGCGCCGGGTTTCAGAACTGGCAAGGGCTCTCCTCACAGATTGTCATAGACGGGGTTGCGCCATTTTTCGGCGGCGCCGTCCTTATGCCAGGCAATCCATGCCGGCAAAGCCATGATCGCGTCCATATACTCGCGCGTCGGCTTCTTCACCGGAATGTCATAGACATAAAGCCGGTTGACCACGGGCGCGAACATTGCATCGGCTGCGCAGAAATGACCGAACAGGAACGGCCCGCCGCGACCGAACCGGCGGCGCGCATTGGCCCATGCATCCTCTATCCGCGTCACGTTGGCCATCGCAGCATCATCCAGCGCAATACGGCCTGGCTCACGCCGGAAATTGGTTGGCGCCTGCTGGCGAAGCGGAATGAACCCGGCATGCATCTCGTTCGACAATACCCTCGCATGGGCGCGCGCGGCCCGGCTTCGCGGCCAGATATTCCTGGCCGGATATTTCTCGGCCAGATATTCCATGATCGCCAGCGATTCCCAGATACGAGTATCGCCATCGTACAGCACCGGCACCTTGCCGGTAGGCGCATGGCGGCGCATCGCCCGCTTGCCGGCTTCCGAATATATGTTGATGACGACTTCCTCGAAGGGAATGTGCATATGCGCCATCAATATCCAGGGTCGCAGCGACCAGGACGAATAAGCCTTGTTACCAATCACAAGTTTCAACGGACTGTTTGCTGCCATGCATCACCATCTTGTCAAATACGGGCTGACTGCCCGCCGTCACGGCCCTTTAGCACGACTCCGGCATCTCCACCGGTCCGCCTGCCTTTTTCCATGCGCCGAAACCGCCGTCTATATGCGCCACCGGCTCCAGCCCCATGTCCTGCGCAGTCTTGGATGCCAGTGCAGAGCGCCATCCGGCGGCGCAGAAGAACACGAAGGTTGCATCCTTCTGGAATTCAGCCCGGGCATAGGGACTGTCCGGATCGAGCCAGAACTCCAGCATCCCGCGTGGACAATGAAATGCGCCGGGCATTCTTCCCTCACGCTGCAACTCGCGCGGATCGCGCAGATCGACGAAGACCACATCGTCCCTGCCTTCCGCGTGCCGGTTTATTGCCTTCTCCACGCTCCATACATCGATTGCCGCTTCCGCCTCGGCAATCATCTGCTTGTAGCCTTTCCTGATTTTCAGAGGCATTGCCACCCTTTCCTCGCATCATCCGGTGCTGGCAAACCCCGTCACGCTGGCGTATAGAGCGCCATGGACAAGACAGAACAACCCGATTACCGAAAGCCCTCGAAACGTACGCTGGAACAGATGATCATCGATCTGTGCAACGCGCAAGGCCCCGGAAAAACCATCTGCCCCACGGACGCAGCCCGCGCCTTCGCAGCCGAACGCGGCGAGGACGACCTTGGCTGGCGCAAGTGGCTGCAGCAGGTTCGTTCAACCGCGGTCGGCATGTCCCGCAAAGGCGATCTGGTCATTTACCGAAAGGGCAAGCCGGTCGATCCGGATACCTTCCGCGGCGTCTACCGGCTTGGCCTGCCGCGCAGCGATTAACGCCATTCGGCGAATCGTGCTCCCCGGACATGTGCTGTCCAGGTCACGAGGCCCCCGGCAACAACGCCGAAGTTTTCCCCGTGACATAATATGCCGCGAGCCCGAACCATTCCCGTACGGCAATATCCGTTTGGCGCAGGCCCTTGCCGACGTTCCGCGACGGCGCCCAGTATTCCCGGCTTGTTCCGCGCGTGCGGTAGTCCACCGGATAGGGAACAACGGGAAAACCGGCTTTGCGGAAGATACCGACCGAGCGCGGCATATGAAACGCGCTGGTGATCAAAAGCCATGTCTGACCGGGCTGCGGCTTGACAAGTTCCCGTGTGAAAATGGCGTTTTCGTATGTATTGCGGGATCGCGATTCCATCGTCAGCCGCCCCGGCTCCACGCCCAACGACTTGAAAAGCCGGTCCGCCACGCCGGCCTCCGTAAAGGGAGACCCCAGAAGGGCCGCGCTCCCGCCGGTAAAAACCAGCCGGGCTTTCGGGTACCTGCGGGCCAGTGCGGCAGCTTCTGTCATGCGGGAGGCGCCGAGATCCAGCTGGATCACGCCACGGGTATTCGTGATGTAGGGATCGACAGCACCACCAAGCACGATGATCCCGGCTATCTCCTTGCCGGCGAGGTCGGGATGCGGAAACCGGTCTTCCAGCGGTCGTAGTAGCCAGACGTGGAATGGTAGGAAGCCAAACAATACGTACCCTGCCGTTGCAAATACAACCAGCGCCCGGCCAGAACGCCACCATCGCAGCGCCAGCGCTATGGAACCTAATATCATGGCGAACATGAGCAAATTCACGGGCGCCGTAACGAACCAGAATATTTTCGAAAGATAGAAAAACATTGCGCCTCAATGCAGCAAAGGACAAACGCTGCAAGGTACGGCTTGCATAACGCACCTCTCAGGTAATGGGCGATATGATAATCCTTTTCGCCGAAGGACGCTGCATCAGCGCATCGAACCAGCGTTCCAGGTTCGGCAGCTTCGGCCTCTCGATCTCGAGATTGTACCAGCGGTGGATACTGGGGCCGAGCACGCAGTCGGCTACACCGAACATATCGCCGCTGATGAACTCGTTGCAGCTCAGCCACGCCTCGAGCATGGCCATCACCTGGCCACTGCGCACGCGGCCTTTCTCTATCGCTTCAGGGGAAGTATCGCCAACGCCGCGGATAAGCGGGGCAAACATTGCATTCACCGGCGCAATCATTGTTGTCTGCTGCCAGTCCATCCAGCGGTCCTGATTGGCCTGCACCCGCAGGTCCTCCGGCCACAGTTTGCCCTTGCCGTATTTGCGCGCGAGATAGCGGGCGATGGTGTTCGATTCCCACAGAATGAAACCATCGTCGTCGATGGTCGGCACGACGCGGTTCGGGTTCATCGCGAGGTATTCGTCGGTGAAACCGAACTTGCCG
>JAPOIA010000252.1 GCA_029979185.1 Alphaproteobacteria bacterium
GGCATCGAGGCAATGCGCCAGGTTGTAGAGATGCCCGACATCGTAGCATTCATGCTCGAACTTCGTGCCGTGCCCCTCGCCCAGCAGCTTGTAGATTTTTTCGATATCGTCGAACGTATTGCGGAATATGCCGCCCTTGGTGCCACGCAGATAGCCCTCTTCCCAGTCGTATTTCCAGTCCTTGTAGCGGTCAGCCAGCGGATGCAGCGCGAAATTCATCGAGCCCATGTTCAGCGAACACATTTCCGGAGATGCCTGCAACGGCGCTGCAAGACGTTCCTCCACAGTCATCGTCAGGCCGCCGCCGGTAGTGATGTTCACTACCGCATCGGTACTCTGCTTGATGCGCGGCAGGAACTGCATGAACACTTTCGGGTCGGGCGTCGGGCGTCCGTCCTTCGGATCGCGCGCATGCAGATGCAGGATCGAAGCGCCCGCTTCTGCAGCAGCGATCGACTGTTCGGCAATATCGTTCGGCGTGAAGGGTAGATGGTCCGACATGGTCGGCGTGTGAATGCCACCGGTTACCGCGCAGGTGATGATGACCTTGTTGTTGTTGCGAGCCGCCATGGAAAGAACTCCGTTTCAGGTATTAGATGAAGAAGGTGCAGAAGGTGTGTTACCGCCGGTCAGAACAAGCCTGCGCCCGACGGGGAACAATTGCCAGCCGAACCGGTCCGCCAGTAGCCCCCAGATGCCCTTGGGCGCGAACAGCATGACGCCGACTGCCGCTGCGCCAAGGACAATGAGATACCAGGCGCCGAGATCGGACAGGGTTTCCCGCAACAGGAAAAACAGGATCGTACCGATGACCGGCCCCTCGATGCGCCCGATGCCGCCGATAACGGTTATGAAAATAACGAAGGCAGTCCAGTCATTGACGCTGAAGGCCGCGGTCGGGGAAATACGAAGTTTGGACATGAAGATCAGCGCGCCGATCATGGCTGCGCCCGCGCAGGCAACCACATACAACAGCCGCTTGGCGTTGGCGACGCTGACGCCGCATGTTTCGGCGGCCATTTCTCCGTCACGGATCGCTTGCAGCGCGAGGCCCCAACGCGACCGCAACAGGATATAGACTGCGACGATGATCGCGACCGTTACGCCGACCGTTTCGTAGTAGATGATGTATTCGCGCATGGCGCGCGAGGAACCGATAGACCTGATCAGGGAAATGGGCAGGCTGATGCCGGAGCCACCGCCAAGGCTCGACCATTGCGAGGCGAGCAACAGGAACACTTCCGCGACGACCCATGTACCGATGGCGAAATATGCGCCCTTCAACCGGAATACAAGCCAGGAAACCGGAACGGCGATGATCGCTGCGACGATCCCTGCCAGCGGCACTGTCAGCACCGGCGGAACGCCGAGGAATATGGCGAGCGCGAACAGGCAATAGCCGCCGATGCCGACATAGGCCTGTTGTCCGACCGAGACGAGTCCCGCATATCCGGCGAGCAGGTTCCACAATGTCGCAAGGCCGAGATAGACAAAGAACTCGCCGGCAAGGCGCATATCGTTGCGATCCATCCACCAGGGTCCGGCCGCAAGTGCAATGCGGCTTTCGGGCGTCGCCCGCTCTATGCGAAAAGACTGCGCGCTCATCCGTCAACCCTCGGGAACAGGGCATTTCTGTGTGCGGCCTGCCGGCTGAAAGTCTGTGTCATCCATCCACCCTCGGGAACAGGCCTTCCGGCTTCACGGCGAGGACAATGAGAAAGACGATATGTCCCGCCAGCAATTGCCAGCCCGGATCAATCATTGCGCCCACCGCCTGGGCAACGCCAAGGATTATACCGCCCAGCAAGGTTCCCCACAGATTCCCGAGCCCACCGATGATCACCGCCTCAAAGCCGAAGATCAGCCGTTGCGGCCCGATGGACGGATCGAAGTTGGCGCGCGAGGCGAGAAAGATTCCAGCAACCGCAACGATCGCCAGCGAAATCGCCATCGCAATGGAATAGAGGTGCCGGTTGTTGTAGCCCATTAGCCGCGCCATTTCCTGATCGTCGGACGTCGCGCGCAGCGCGCGCCCCAACGGTGTCGAATAGAACATGAACTGCAGCGCGCCAATAATAACTATAGCGCTAACGAACATGATCAAAGGCATCCAGCCGACGCTGAGGCCATCGGCAAGCTTTACAGACGCAACTTCAATCGGCCCGGCATTCAGCTTGCGGCTGTCGGCAGTATAAACCTGTAACAGTGCATTCTGGATGATGACCGACAGACCGAAACTGACCAGAAGCGGCGGCAGGATATCGTCACCCAGCGTGCGATTGAAAATGAATTTCTGCAAGGCATAGCCAAAAAGCGCCATCAGCGGCGCAACAACGAGTATGGCCAGCAAGGGATTCATGCCCGTCAGCGTCACGCAGGTCAAAGCGACATAGGCGGCGAGCACGATCAGATCGCCGTGGGCAATGTTTACGAGACGCATGACGCCGAAAATCAGCGACAGTCCGGCAGCGAACAGGGCATAGAGCCCGCCCACCAGAACGCCTTGCAATATCGCGTTCAACCAGACCATTCCTAGACTCCGAAATAGGCGTTCGATATGTCCGCGCGGCTCAGCGCGGACGGTTCGCCTTCCAGCGTTATGCGCCCGCCCCGCAGGCAATAGACCCGCGATGCAACGGTCAACGCCTGCGCCGTATCCTGTTCCACGACGATGGCGGTTGTTCCTGCGGCAGTAACACGCGGCAGCGCTGCATAAATATCCTTGATGACGATCGGCGCGAGACCAAGGCTCAATTCGTCGATGAGGATGAGCTCGGGATTGGCCATCAGCGCACGGCCGATGGCGACCATCTGCTGCTGGCCCCCGGACAGGGAGGTAGCAGCCTGATGCCGGCGCTCGCCAAGGACCGGAAACAGGTTGTAGATTTCCGCAAGCGACCACGGGCCATTGCGTTTGAGCTGGCCGCCCGCCATCAGGTTTTCCTCGACCGACAGCGAGCGAAACAGGCGGCGCCCCTCCGGTACAAGCGCAATGCCGCTGGCTACGATCCGGTGGGTCTCAAGACCGGACAATTCGTTGCCGCGAAACCTGATCTGCGAATTCTTCGTCTGCACGAGACCAACAATGGACTTCATCAGCGTCGACTTTCCGGCGCTGTTGGCGCCGATCACGGCAATCGTTTCTCCGACCGATACGCTCAACGATACGCCGAACAGGGCCTGAAACGATCCGTAGAAGGCTTGCAGATTTTCAATTTCCAGCAGCGGAGCGTCAGGCATCGGCTTCCACTCCGAGATAGATTTCATGCACTTCCGGGCTGTCCATGACAGTCCGGGGATCGCCTTCCGCCAGCTTGGCGCCCTGGTTGAGAACGAACAGGCCGTCGATAACCGCGAGCAAGGCATGAACGACGTGTTCGATCCAGATCACCGATACCCCGGTCGCCCTGATTTTCCTGATTGCGGCGATAAGGTCTTCGCATTCATGCGGCGTAAGGCCGCCTGCGATTTCGTCAAGCAGGAGCAGCTTCGGATTGCCTGCGAGCGCCCGGGCAAGTTCAAGGCGCTTGCGCTCCAGCAGAGTCAGGGACGAGGCCAGCGCGTTGGCCTTCGGCAGCATGCCGGTCAGGTCCAGCACCTCAACGGCGCGGGCTTCAACCGTGGCATGGTCGCCCCGTGCGCCGAAAAAGCCCGTCACGCAAAGATTTTCGAAAACGCTCAAGCCGCCGAACGGCTGGGGTATCTGGAAACTGCGGCCGATGCCGATGCGACAGCGCTGCGCCGCCGTCAATTTCGTTATGTCGCTGCCACGATAATAGATATGTCCGGCATCGGGAGAGAATACGCCGGCAATCATGTTAAACAGCGAGGTCTTGCCGGCGCCGTTCGGTCCCAGGATGCCCAGCGCCTCCCCCTCATTGAGGGAGAGGTCGATATTGTCCGCAACAACGACGGCGCCAAACCGCTTGCTTACCGATTTCAGCGACAATAAGGGCGCCATTGCTCCGTCCTGTTGCGATTCCGCCGTGTCTTACGACAGCGGCTTGGTCTTGCCGCCGACGGGAATGGCCGGAGCGTTCTTGTTGGCGGTAACAACAAGATCGAATCCCTTTTCCTTCTTGATCCACTGACCGGCGACAAGCGGCGTCTTCGACACATTCTTCACCGGCCCCGGCCACTTCACCGGACCAACGATGGTGTTCAGGTTGGTGGCGGCAATGGCCTGCACGATGGCCTTGGGATCGTCGAGCGACTTGGCGCGCTTCAGTGAATCAAGAGCCACTTCAAAAAGCGCATGCACGAAGCCGACCGGCTGGGTCCACGGCCGCTTCGACGCCGCCATCCATGCGTCCGCAAGTTCCTTGGCCGACTGGCCGGTCAGGC
>JAPOIA010000253.1 GCA_029979185.1 Alphaproteobacteria bacterium
AGTCCTTTATCGGTACTGTCATAGTGCTGGGCTTCTTCGGCCCCTACATGATTTCCATTATTCTCGGGCTGCTTTGCCTGGCTGTTTGGGCAGGTTGCCGGTCCTGCGTCAGGACATCCTCGGATGTGCAGGACACAAAGCCATCGGGACGCGCAGGGCGCGGAATAGCGGTCTGATAGTTATTGCATAGCCTCGCGAGAGGTATTGAATTGAAAAAAAGCCAGCGGTTTTCGGGCCGCTGGCTGATTTTTTGGGTGCTACGACGGGTTTTCCCTCTATCGGCTGCGTCCGGTTTCCAGAGCGGTCTTTGCGTCATAGGCCTTCGGCGGCGGTGGCGTCAGGTCATATTCCGGAGCTGGCTTGCGGGCGCATGCAGCGATAGCAAGGGCAAAGCTGCCAATCAGTATCAGGTTTACGATCTTCTTCATGACTTCCTCGCGGGAATGAGTGGTTCTGGAAATAGCAGTCCGCAGCGGCCGGGAAATACCGGATTATTCGCTCGATAATCCTCCAGCGAGCAGCGGCGACCGAAAAAGCATATGAATTCCTGCCCCATGCTCTATAGGAGCATTAACTGAAACTGTGGCGATGAAAAGTCCAAAATTGAAGAGTTCCCCGTAATGACGCCTGCCGCAAGGATTGCCGCCGCGATAGATGTGCTTAAAGCGCTGGAGGATTTGCGTCAGCCGCTGGCGCAGGTGCTGAAGGAATGGGGTGCAAGGAACCGTTTCGCCGGTTCGAAGGACCGGGCCGCAATTTCCTCCATCCTGTACGACGTTCTGCGGGTGCGCGCCTCTGCCGCCTGGATCATGGGTAGCGATGCGCCGCGAGCGCTCGCGCTGGGCGCCATGGTGCGCGCGCGATCGATGGATGCCGCAGCGCTGGGAGCACTTTGCACCGGGGTTGCCCATGCCCCCGAGCCACTCAGCGATGAAGAAACAGCCCGGATCAATGCCGCGAGCCTTGACGGTGCGCCGCCCAATGTGGCGGCCGATGTGCCTGAGTGGCTGTACCCGGCGCTTGAACGCGCCTTTGGCGACCGTCTATCCGAGGAAGCAGCCGCCATGACCCGGCGTGCGCCGGTCGATGTTCGGGTCAATCTGCTCAAATCTGATCGTGACAAGGCCTTGGTCACGCTCGACCATCTGGGTTTCGAGGCCTGTGACCTGTCACCATGGGGCATGAGGGCCTCTGTCGGCTTCGATGGACGCGGCCCGGCGCTCTCGGCCGAGCCGGCCTTTGTCAAGGGACAGGTCGAGGTGCAGGACGAGGGATCGCAACTGGCAGTCCTGCTGAGCGGTGTCCAGCCCGGCTGGCAGGTACTCGATCTCTGCGCAGGAGCCGGGGGCAAGACGCTGGCTCTCGCCGCCATGATGGGCAATCGAGGACAGATCTTCGCGACCGACAGCGATGGCCGACGGCTGATGCCAATCTACAAGCGGCTGGAAGCGGCCGGCGTCCGCAATGTTCAGGTTCGCGCTCCCAAGGGCGAGCGCGATATTCTCGGCGATCTGGACGAGCGTTGCCATCTGGTGTTTGCCGATGCTCCCTGTACGGGGTCGGGCACCTGGCGGCGCAATCCGGACGCCAAATGGCGAATCCGTCCCGGCGCGCTCGACCAGCGCATGCGCGAACAGGACGAAGTACTGCAATCGGCGGCGGCTTACGTCCGTCCGGGCGGACGTCTCGTTTACGTAACGTGCTCGGTGCTGCAGGAGGAGAACGAGGACCGCATTGCCGCTTTTCTCGAAGCAAACAGCGGCTTTGCACCGGTAGAGGCGCAAGCGCTGGCTAACGGCAGCGGTGTCGCCCGGCTAGCGAATTTTGCCTCGCCACATGGGCCAGGCATACGCCTGTCGCCGGCGACCAGCCATACCGACGGGTTTTATATCGCAGTCCTGTCGCGGCTCCTCTAGGGCGCGATGCTGCCGTCAGCAGTCTTGTGTCAGGTGCTCTTGCGTGCCGGCGGCTGGCACAGTTCCGGCGCTGCGAGTCAGCGGCCGCGGCGGTCACCGGCAAGCGAACCGGCCAGGCAGTTCTGCACATCTTCGCGAGGCTGAACCTGCAAGCCGAAGTCTTCTGCGCAGCCGGCGGTTCCGGTGTCGTGGAACACATAGTTCCAGTAGGCCAGGTGCCGGTTGAGCATCACCAGCGCCAGATTGGCGGTGGCGCGGCTCGATCCGAAACCAGCCTGGGTTATGAAGGCCCGCCCGGTGGCGATGCCATAGCACCCGGCGACAAGCTTGTTCTTGCTGTTCGAGATCTCGACCGAATGGGCAAAGCCGGCATCAAGCAGGCGTGCCAGCAAGGCCAGCCCATCGCGCGGCGGCTGGAACGGCCGGGCGCGCAGAATGCTCCTGCGGGTGCATTTGTTGGCGACTAGATCGAATTGCCGGTCCAGCGTCACGCGGACCTCGCCGCTGGCCAGCAGGTTCAGCGCATCCTGCGGTTCCTGCGCCAGGGCCGGGGCGCCGGCGACACGCCGTTCCGGCGACCACCAGACGGGATGACCGGCAATCCAGCGCAGCACCAGGCCGCGGCCATAGGCGTCCAGCAGGGCGGGTATGGTCAGGTCGCAGGCGGCAGCCACGAAACCGCTGCGCTCGGGCCGGGTAAAACGCGTATCCGGAGGACTGCACGGTACGGAGGGGTCCCGCATCGCCAGAGCCCGCAGGCTGGCCGGCAGGGAGGAGATCATCGCCGGCGAGGCCAGACAGCCCAGGTCGACGCCCCAGCGCAGCAGCGTTACCAGGAAATCCTCGTCCAGCAGCGCCTGCCGCTGCGCCCAACGATCCTCGAATGTTGGCGCCGCCTCTACCTCTATCCCCTCGGAAAACAGGCTCCCGAACTGGTTGAGCTGGTCGAGTCTGATCATGGCCGTGTGCCTGAAACCTGTAGTTATGCTCCCGCTTTTGCGGGGCTTTCCGGATATCAGACTACAGGCCGGCCGTTGCGAGCGGTTTTCGGCAAACGTTCAAATACTCGTTTAATTGCGTTCATAGTCTTGTTCATAGTGCGCGCGAAGGCGCCGGGAATCATTGCACCAGACCGCTCCATGGCCTAATCGTCTGATCAAATCCGGGGATTTTCGCCATGAACGACTTGAATTCAGCCGATGCGTCCGTGATCGGCGGGCATTCAGAAATTGTTAGCCAACACGACAAGGTCCTGATCGTCGATTTCGGCTCGCAGGTAACGCAATTGATCGCCCGCCGGGTGCGCGAGGCCGGCGTTTACTGCGAAATCGCCCCCTTCCAGAACGCCGAAGCCGCTTTCGAGGCGCTGGCGCCGAAGGCTGTGATCCTGTCGGGCGGCCCGGCCTCGGTCACGAAGGAAGGCTCGCCGCGCGCCCCGCAGGCGATTTTCGACGCCGGCCTGCCGGTTCTGGCCATCTGCTACGGCCAGCAGACGACTGCCGTGCAGCTTGGCGGGCAGGTGGAAGGCGGCCATGCTGCCGAATTCGGCCGCGCCGATGTCGAAATCCGCGCCGAAAGCGCCCTGTTCGAGGGGCTATGGGAGGTCGGCAAGAAGTATCCGGTCTGGATGAGCCACGGCGACCGGGTGACGAAGCTGCCGCCGGGCTTCACCGTGAAAGCCGTCAGCCCCAACGCGCCGTTTGCCGTCGCCAGCGACGAGGATCGCAGGATCTTCACCACCATGTTCCACCCGGAAGTGGTGCATACCCCGGACGGCGGCAGGCTGATCGCCAATTTCGTCCACAAGGTCGCCGGACTGAAAAACGACTGGACCATGGCCGCCTTCCGCGCCGAGGCAATTGCCTCGATTCAGCACCAGATCGGTGAGGGCAGGGTGCTCTGCGGCCTGTCCGGCGGGGTGGATTCCTCCGTCGCTGCCGTGCTGCTGCATGAGGCCATCGGCGACCGGCTTACCTGCGTTTTCGTCGATCACGGCATGATGCGGCAGGGCGAGGCGGACGAGGTCGTGACCCTGTTCCGCGATCACTACAACATCCCGCTGGTGCATGTGGACGCCTCGCAGCAGTTTCTCGGCGCGCTAGACGGCGTCACCGATCCGGAAAAGAAGCGCAAGACCATCGGCGGGCTGTTCATCGAGGTCTTCGAGGCCGAGGCGAAAAAGATCGCCGCCGACGGCAAGGGCGCGCCGGACTTCCTGGCGCAGGGCACGCTCTACCCGGACGTGATCGAAAGCGTCTCCTTCACCGGCGGCCCCAGCGTCACGATCAAGAGCCACCACAATGTCGGCGGCCTGCCCGAACGCATGAACATGAAGCTGGTGGAGCCGCTGCGCGAATTGTTCAAGGACGAAGTGCGCGAACTGGGCCGCGAGCTCGG
>JAPOIA010000254.1 GCA_029979185.1 Alphaproteobacteria bacterium
GAGCTGGCCATGGCGATACAGGCTCCTGCCAGCGTCATGGAAGCGGATTGATAGACAAAGGCGCCGCCCGTAGTGAGCAGCAGCGCCAGTACATTCTTGGAAATCACGAGAGAGATATACAGCCGGTCGTGGAACCGCGCCCGGACAAGTGCGGTGTGATAGTCGAACAAGCCGTTGGCGATCGCAGCGCAGAATGCAAGCACGATCAGCGCAGTCGAAAGAGAAAATTTCACTCCGCTAAGCACATAGATGATCGCCAGCACGGCAAGTATCAGGCTGACGATGGCGAAGGCGATATCCAGCGTTGCCCGCAGTTCCGGTCGCGCATCGCGCACCCGCTCGGAATAGAAACGTACTGCCGATAGGCGGATCCATTCATAGGAAACCGTCTGGATCATCATGCCGACGGCTGCTGCGAGGGCGAAACGGCCGAACTGGTCCGGCCCGAGAAACTTCGCAACCAGAAGGCCAATGATAAAATTGAACAGCGTATTGACGAGGAATACGGCAATCAGCCGCATGCGCAAATCCTGTTCCGGTTGGCGTCCGGGCCAGGTGCCGAAAGAAAAATGGCGGTATCCGACTGGCGGCGCCGTTGCGAATCAGGACGCCTCTTGCGCCAGTTAAGCCATTGCAGCGCAACAAGTCTCGTAAAAACTGCAGCGGCCGCAGGCGCAAGCGCATCCAGCGCATTGAGCCTGCGGCCGTATTTGGCTGTATGCCCTGATACCGGGGCCTAATGGCCCATGGCGTTCACAAGGACCAGCGATATCGCCGGGAAGGCCAGGAGCAGTCCCAGGCGGACGATGTCCGATATGATGAATGGCGTCACGCCCTTGAAAATGTTCGATAGTCCGATATCCGGCACCATCTTGTTCATGACGAAGCAGATCATGCCGATAGGTGGTGATATCAGTCCGATTTCGACCGTCGTCACGACGATCACGCCGAACCATATCTCGCTCATTCCCAGACCGCCCATTGCGGTATCGCCTGATACGACGGCATGGAAGATCGGCACGGTCAGCAGCACGACCGCAATGCCGTCCACGAACATCCCGGCTATGATGTAGAAAACCACAATCATCAGGATGATGCCCATCGCGCCGATGTTCAGGCCGGTAAGGAATTCGCCGATTGCCTGCGGTGTCTGCGTATAGGCCAGGAACGACTGGAACAGGAAGGCGCCGATCAGGATGAAGAACAGCGCCGCCGATGTGCGCAGCGATTCGATCAATGCTTCGACAATCTGTTTCCAGGAGAGCCGTCCGCGGGCGACCCCGATGACCAGTGCGCCGATAACGCCGAAGCCTGCTGCTTCGGTAATCGTCGTCAATCCGCCATAGATCGCGGCAAGCACCGAAAACAGCAGCAGGAATACGGCCCAGATGTCCTTGAGACTGTCCTTGCGCTCCTGCCAGGATGCCTTTTCCGCCTTCGGCATCCATTCCGGATACATCATGTACACGATCTGGACTGTTATGCAGTAAAGCGAGATGGCAAGCAGCCCGGGCAAAATACCGGCAATGAACAGGGACGCGATATCGGACTCGGTGATGATGGCGTAGAGGATGAACATGACCGATGGCGGGATCATGATACCAATCGTGCCGCCGGCCGCGATAACGCCGGAGGCAAAGCCCGGATTATAGCCGATCCGCCGCATTTCCGGCAGAGCGACCTGGGTCATCGTGGCGGCCGAGGCCAGCGACGATCCGTTGATCGCAGCGAAGCCGCCACAGGCGAGCACCGTTGAAATGGCAAGGCCGCCTGGCAGATGGCCGACCCATGCATGCGCGGCGCGGAACAGTTCGCGGCTCATTCCCGACACGCTGACAAGCGTGCCCATGAGAATGAACATGGGGATGACGCTGAACTCGAAGTTCGTCACCGTGCGGATAGGCTTGTCGATGAGCAGCGCAATAGCTGGCTCCCAGCCGATCATCCAGGCCGAACCGATGATCGAGACGGCGCCGAGGCAGATGGCGATCGGCACCCGCATGAGCATGAGAACGAGAACGGCGATACAGCCGATAGTGGCAATGAAACCGGCGTTTTCCATGTCAGTGGCCTCCGCCGTCTTTTACGCTGCCATGCTGTACAACCACCTGCCAGGTGCGGATGCCCGCCATGACCAGTGCGGCCACAATGCCGAGTGCGGCGAGGCTGTACCCGATCCATAGCGGAAAGCGCAGATCGTCAGATATTTCGCCAGCCGCGCGGATGTCGAAAACCTTGAATACGGACGCATAGGCGAACAGCGCCATGAACAGGAAATTCAGTACGTAAGACGTCACGTCGCAGACGCGCCGGAAGCCTGCGCCGGCGGACGCGTAAATAATGTCCACGGTGATGTGACGGTCTGCGTAGATGGCAGTGCCGAAACCCCAGCAGATTGCTATGCCCTGCAATGTCTGGGCGACGATGAATCCGTCCGGTATGAATGCGTTGAAAACATATCGCAGAACCGCTGCAGCGAATGTAATGACCGCGAGCACCCCGATGAAATAGCCGGCGGTACGCTCGATTGTCGTCGAGATTTTTTCCACGGCGTAAGTCCCCTCCCCAATTTCCCCTCAGGGTCTTGCTCCAGACCACGTTCGGTCGGTGCTGCAGGCCTTTTTCTTGGAGCCGAGACTGCACCAGACGTGATGAAATGACAAGCGGTAAGGCCTGCCCAAAGCGGATATCTGCAGACTTCTTGTTGGGCCGGCCCGTCGGACGAAATGCAGATGCCCGGTTGGCCGCTGCGCGTCGTGCTGGCCGGGATTAGATCGTTTGCCGATACGTTTTCGTGCCGCGTTGCAGGTGAATTGTTGCGAACTGTCAGAGCCGGATCAACAGAAAAACCCGCCGTACGATCTGCGCACGGCGGGTCTCCGCAATCGGCTTCGCTTCCGGCGCTTAGTCTGCCAAAGCGCCGTCCTTTTTCAGTTCGGCTTTTAGCTCATCCAGCAGAACCTTTGGGTCGTAGCCCTTGGCCTTCACGGCTTCACCCCACTGCTTGTAGACCGGCTCGGCAGCTGCGCGCCACAGCGCGAGTTCCTTTGGGCCGATCTTGTGCGAGAAGTGCTTCTTATCCTTCAGGATTTTTGACTTCAGGTCATGCTCCTGGGCGGCCCAGTGACGATATACCTTGGCGGCCCACGCCGGTGTGCAGGTATCGTCGACAGCCTTCTTCTGCGCTGCCGACAGGCTGTTGTACTTCTTCAGGTTGATGGTGTGCACGAAGGTGGAAACGTACAGCGGCGCATCCATCGAATGCTTGGCAACCTTACCGAAGTTGAAAGTGATGAGGCCGCCCCACGGAACCGTAATGCCGGTCGTGATGCCGCGCTTCAGCGTTTCGAAGGCTTCCATGATCGGCACCTGAACGGAATTGCCGCCCATGGAGGTAACAAAGGCCGCCATCGTTGCATTGGCGGTACGGATCTTCTTGCCCTTCACATCCGCTGGAACGGTGATCTTGTCGACCGAATGGAATGTACCCGGCTCGTGCGAGAAGGTGTGGCAAACCTTGACGTCTCCCATCTCTTTCGGCGCGTATTTTGCGTAGAAGCGGGTCATGGCCGGTGCGCCCTTAAGAGCATCGGACACCAGGAACGGCAGGTCGATGGTTCCGACCACCGGATAGCGGCCCGGCGTATAGCCCGGGTTGATCAGGCCGATGTCGGCGGTGCCGCGCTTGACCATGTCGTAGTGGTCGCGGCCGGAGCCAAGCTGGCTGGACGGGAACAGTGTAACGGTGACCGTGCCGCCCGTTGCCTTCTTCAGTGCATCGCCCCATTCCTTGTAGCCCGGCGTAAGCTTGTGCTTCGGCGGCACCCAATAGCTGAGACGGAAATTGACCTTCTTGTCCGCAGCGATCGCTGCGGTGCTGCCAAATGCCAGCGCCAGTGCGCCTGCAGCCAAAAACAGAGTCTTTTTCACGGGTTCCCTCCCTTTACATTGCTCGCGACTGCCGGATGGCCCTGCGAATTCAGGGTGATCCAGTTGCGATTCCGGGCAGTCGATGCTGCCCGGAAGATCGCTCGAAGTCTATTCGGCTAATCCATGAAAGGTCAAGGAGGACTGCCCAATCGATACTCTTCGTCCCATCAGGGCCTGTCGATCGGGTCTCCAGCCTGCGCAAACTATTCGTACAGCGCCCCTGACGCTTTCAGCTCCTTGCGCAATTCAGACATCAGGGTTTCGGGATCGTAGCCTTTGGCTTTCACGCTCTGAGCCCATTGGGCATAGACGGGTTCTGCAGCCTTGCGCCATTTT
>JAPOIA010000255.1 GCA_029979185.1 Alphaproteobacteria bacterium
AAGGTTGTGGAATACGGCGAAGCAATGCAACCCGCCGGGTAGGCATCAGATTTCCGGCAATGCCACTGCTCATGTGCTGGATTGATGCGGCTGCCCCGCTAGAGGGGGAGCATTCTCGATCACCTGCACACGCGATTCATAGACATCGTGACCATAGTGCGCCAGCGCGGCCTGATCAGCGAAGGGCTCGCCGCCGCACCGCAGCCGTGCCGTTTGGTAAAGGTCCGAAACATTCGTAGCCGTCCAGCGGATATATGGCAATTCCCGGCTGCCAGACTGAACCGCCGCTTACACCATGCAACAATCCGCTCGACCTGAGGGCTGCATTTGCTTCCACTTGCATGCGACGGGCAATCGCTAGAAGATCGTCCCTGGTCTTCAACAGCGAAACGAAAACGACAATCGTATTCCCTTCCGCGAGCCCGACATAATCGCTGGCACGCAGCTTCGACCGCAGATGGGCGACCACCTGATCGAGAACCGTTGCCTGTGCATGCGCCGGAACCCTGGTGTCGTGCGTTTCGCCGCAAGCAATTGCGTCTTTTTGGAGCGCGAGCATGGACGCATGGTCTGCAAAATTTGCGGGCGGGTTGAGTACAATGGCTCCCATCCTGCGCCCGGCGCGCGCCGATGCTTCGGCGGCTATAAACACACGCTCTGCCAGGCCAAGTCCTTTGTAAGCGACACTGAACGGATTCTTCAACAATTCGCGTGGGACTTCGACCTTTGGTCTCGCACTGGCCATATCCGAAGCACGCGCCAGATACTTGTCTCCACCCCATCGGAAACCGCACTGGTAACTTTCGGGCGCTCGCGGGTACGATAACTGACAAGCACGACACACAATACCACTGCGATAAAAAGGTAACCGGCTGGCGATTCCGCGATCAGCGCCGAAAGATCCTCAATTGCAGTGGCAATCGGTCCAGACTGCTGCACCCCGAGCTGGTGTGCTGCGTACCGCGATTTGTTGGCGCCCTGTCCCCGGGCAGCAGGAGAGGCAAGGTGCGCCATGCCGAATGCATAATGCTTGGTGACCTGGGGGGACGTCGCGCCCATCAAGCCCCCTGTACTACTGTTCAGGACATGCGTCCCTGCGGCCAACAGGGCGCACAGAAGCCACATGCGTGTCAGGAACGTCCGGTTGAAAATTGCAAACGCGCTACCCATCGTTCTGCTCCGGCTGGCACCGGCAAGGAGCTGGCAAGCACCACAGGCACAAGCCTGCACAGACTTCCCGGAACCGTGCCGAATGCTAAGCGCCAGCGAAAGTTCTGCCTGCAGCAGAGAGCTTTGCGAGCGCAACTTGAACAGAACCAAAAGGCGCCGAAATCACGCGAGGGTCAATCGAGGTGACGCAGCGGACAGTATACTCAAGCCTTCAACATGGTTTTCAAAACGATAATACTGGTCGGCCCGGCGCACGACGGATCGCACCGCTCGTGCCAAACAAAAACCGCAGCCTGACGGATCAGGCTACGGCAGTGTCTTGACGATCAAACGCCCAATGTTTCAGCCATAGCTGAAGCGCGATTATCTTGCGCTATCAGTTGCAGACGCGAACACGGCGGCGGCCCATGAAGTCGCCATATTCGTTGTACACGGCGCGGCGCTCCCACCAGCACTCGCGATAGCCGTCATAGGCCGGCCGGGAATTGGCCGCTGCTGCTGCGCCTGCCAGGCCAAGGCCCAAAATGCCCAGACCGATCGCTGCGCCGGTGCCGAAACCCCGGCCGCGACCGCGGCGAACAACACCACCGCCACGACGAACACCACCACCGCGGAACCGGCGTCGTTGCACCTGCTCGATCATCGGATTTGTATACTGGCCCGCTACACCAGGAGCAAAGCCGTTGCCGAGAGTCAGCGCCTGAGCACTTCCGCCACCGACGATACCAATTGCGCCTGCAAAAGCGCTGGCAAATACTATAGATCTGATTTTGCTCATGGCACACCTCACTGGTTTCCAACGACTGGACTCGCCCGTTCCCCCTGCAAGGCCACCCATCGTGGAACATGACGATAGACCTATCGTTAACGTTCGGCAAATGAATGATTGCTGAATTCCCGGAATGGTATCAATATTTTACCGCTGTAGTAAACACCCGCAAACGACACCTGATTGAGCGCCAAATCGGCCCAAAATGGGCTCCGAAAAAATTGACCCCGCCAAACTTCTGCAAGATCGTGACGTTTGATACAAAATCACTATATTGGCGATAGGAAAGATCATCAGCGGGCCGCGGAAGGCTGCGCTATCAGCACGGAGACGTCTATGACTATGCCCCGAACCGGCGTTTGGATGGCTTTTGTCGCATTTCTCGCCCTTGTCGTCGTCCCGACAGCGGCCGACGCGCGCTTCAAGGGCAGCTTCGGCAGCCGTGGAACGCGTACTTTCAACGCACCCAAGGCTACCCCGACCGCGCCGCGCTCTGCCGCCCCGATCCAACGCAGCCGTACGCCAGGTCCGGCCACGGCTAGCCGCCCAGGGATGACCAAACCCGGCATGTTCGGCGGAATGTCCAAAGGCGGCTTCATGGCCGGCCTGCTGGGCGCCGGCTTGCTCGGTGCCTTGTTCGGCTATGGCCTGTCCGGCGGCCTTGGCGGCATCGGCGCTTTCCTCGGCCTTTTGGCCCAGGTAGTCCTGTTAGCCTTCGCAGCCATGCTCCTGTTCTCCTGGCTGCGCCGGCGCAACCAGCCCGAGCCGGCGATGGCCAGGACCGGGTCGCAATCGCGCTATCAGGACGGCCCCGGTAGAGCGCCCGGCATGATGGGCCGCGCAACCATGAACAGCAATGGCATGAACGGCAGCGGCAGCGACAATTCCGGCGCACGCGCGGCCGGCGGCGCCTTCACGTCTCAGACCAAACCTCTGGCTACCGTCGAAGCAGACTTCAACACTTTCGAGAGGCTTCTCAGCGATGTGCAGGTCGCCTATGCCCGCGAGGACATGAATACCCTGCGGCGGATCGCAACGGAAGAAATGTGCGACTACTTCCAGGAAGACATCGACGACAATCAGCAGCAGGGCCAGGCATCGCGCATTTCGGATGTAAAGCTTCTGCAGGGTGACCTTTCGGAAGCGTGGAAGGAACGGGACGCAGAATACGCCACCGTGGCAATGCGTTTCTCGCTGAATGACGCCATTGTCGATCGGAAGACCGGCAAGGTCATCGAAGGATCGTTGACGGAGCCAAACGAAATGTCTGAAATCTGGACATTCGTACGCCGTCCGGGCGGCAGCCCCGATGACTGGAAACTGTCCGCTGTACAACCCGTCGACTAGGAATAGCGCCCAAAGACCGAATGCGCCGGCCATGGCGCGGGATACATCCCGCTGTGGCCGGCCAACGGTGCGGTCGCTGTGGCCCGCAGGCACGCTACACAACGCAAGACATCCCGCAATACCCTGAAATGCAAGCGAATGGCGCGCCAAGGTCAGCCCGCATTGCGTATGACGTCCGCAACGGCTAAAAGGCGCGCGCCGATGTGCAGCCGAAAGCGATTCATTGCGGCTCAGTCGGCGGACGAGGTTTGCCTGAAAGGTTCGATATAGCCTGCCGGCAGTCACAACATGCAAAACAGGGGGCTGAAAAAGCCATGAGTGAGTTCAGAATTCTCGCCATCTCGGGCAGCCTGCGCAAGGGATCCTACAATACTGCATCGCTGCGTGCAGCCCAGGAACTTGCTCCTCCGGGCGTGACTATCGAGATCGCAGAAATTGGCGATATACCGCTGTACAACGACGACATTCGCGAGAAGGCCTATCCGGAATCCGTGCAGCGTCTGCGCAAGCAGATTGCAGAATCCGATGCAGTGCTGTTCGCAACACCGGAATACAACTATTCCGTTTCCGCACCACTGAAGAACGCATTCGACTGGGTTTCCCGGCCGCCGAACCAGCCGCTGATGAACAAGCCGGTGGCGATCATCAGCGCATCCGGCGGACCGATCGGCGGCACGCGCGCGCAATACCACCTGCGGCACATGCTGGTCGCCACCAATTCCCATCCGCTGAACAATCCGCAAGTGATGATTGGCAACGCGGCCAGCAAATTCGGCGAGGACGGCAAGTTCAACGACGAGGTCGGCCGGGAACTCATACAGCAGCTGATCGAAGCTCTCGTAATCTGGGCCAACAAGTTGCGCGGCAAGAGCTGATTACGGCAAGAGTTGATTGTCGATCTAT
>JAPOIA010000256.1 GCA_029979185.1 Alphaproteobacteria bacterium
GGTTAAGTCCAAGGGAAACAAGCGAATTTCGTCCCGGGCAAGAAAGTGTCGGCGTTCATGGCCTTGCCCGGTCCGGCCTGCCGGAAGTACGAATGCGGCGATCGTTGGCGTGATCGGCTAGCGCCTCTTGCACCTGTTGCCCTATCCGACTATAAGCGCCGCTTCGTGGCCGTTTCCGACACCCCTGGAGGCGTGGCCGCGAGTTTCCAATCGAAAGGACACGTTATGGCAGCAGTGAAAGAACTCGCCGCCACGGTCCGCAGCGGGACAGGCAAGGGGGCCGCCCGCAGCGAACGCCGTGCAGGCAGGGTACCAGCAGTGATTTATGGCGGGGGAGAGCCTCCGGTCACCATTTCGCTTGAGTACAAGACAGCCAACCGTTTGATCTATGCGGGCGGCTTCCTCACCACGATTTTCGAAATCGATGTCGATGGCAAGAAAGTCCGCGCAATTCCTCGCGACTTCCAGCTCGATGTGGTCAAGGATACGCCCCTGCACATCGATTTTTTGCGGCTGAAGGCGGGCGCCAAGTTGCGCCTGGATGTTCCGGTCCACTTTACCGGTCAGGAATCGAGCGCCGCGCTGCGCCAGGGCGGCACGCTGAACATCGTTCGCCACACGGTGGAAATGAACGTTCCAGCTGACAAGATTCCCGATTCGATCACCGCCGACATTTCCAGCCTGGAAATGGGCGCTTCCCTGCATGTGTCAGCGGTTACCCTTCCTGAAGGCTGCGAACCGGTCATCACCGATCGCGATTTCACGATTGCCACAATGGTGCCGCCGCGCGTCGACAAGTCTGCTGCCGACGCAGCTGCCGGCGACGAGGAAAAGAAGGAAGAAAGCGACAAGTAATCGCTTTTTGCCTTTATGCTTCAGCGCCCGCGCAATATTGTGCGGGCGTTTTCATTTCCGGCTCTGGAATGGGGGGTGTTGCGGCGCCTCGCCGGAGCGGGCGCCTTGCAAGAAGCTGGTCAGGATTGTGCGGAGACGGATATGTTGCTGTTCACCGGGCTTGGAAACCCAGGTACGCGCTATGCAAACAATCGCCACAACATTGGCTTCATGGCGATTGAAGCAATAGCCCGCGCCTACAGCTTTCCGGCCTTCCGGAACAAATTCCAGGGGCTTGCGAGCGAGGGAACGATCGGTACCAAGCGTGTGCTCCTGTTGATGCCGCAAACCTATATGAACGAAAGCGGCAGGTCCGTCGGGGAGGCGTTGCGGTTTCACAAGCTCGATGTGTCCGATGTCGTGGTGTTCCACGACGAGCTGGATCTTGCCGAGTGGAAGTTGCGCGTGAAGACTGGTGGCGGCAATGCCGGGCACAATGGTTTGCGTTCAATCACAAGTCATATCGGCAATGAATACAAACGGGTGCGTTTCGGTATCGGTCATCCGGGCGACAAGATTCGTGTTCACGGTCATGTCCTGTCCGATTTTGCCAAGTCCGACCGCGAGTGGGTTGAAACGGTCGTTGATGCAGTGGCGCGCAATGCCGATCTGCTTGCAGCCGGCGATGATGCCGGGTTCCAGAACCGTGTGCACCTGGCCATGGATGCGGCGGGATTTGCCGAGAAGAAGCCATCCAGCAAGAAGGACGGCGATGCAGGTGAAGCGGCCAGCTGAATTGGTTGCGAGCGGCAGGAGTTATCTTGGCCCCGGAGTAACATTACGCACAGACAGGGGCGTTCAATTCGCCTAAGCTTGTCGCATGACGATATACCGGTATTCGGTCCCAGTTTGCCGCCGCGCGCTGTGAAGATCGGGACTGCCGGTCCTGCGTGCGGGGCAATGCTCATGGCTCACAGTCTTCTGGACCTCAATCTTCTGTTCTCGCCAAGCGGCGCCATCGGGCGGCGGCCATTCTGGATCGGCACTGGAGCAGCAGTGGCTCTGACGATTGGCGGCTTTGTCGTCGAATACCTTGCAAAAGGCGGTAGCAATGCGCTGACCGGGGCAATCTTTTCCCTGCTTCTCCAGCTTGTCGCCTGGGTGATCACGTTCATGCTGGCCATCAAGCGGTTGCGGGCTCTCGGACAGTCGCCCTGGTACGTGCTGATGCTGTTCGTGCCGGTGATCAACCTTATCTGGTACGTCGTCATCGGCCTGGATAGCGCGGATGATAATCCGGAGGGCGAAAGCCCGGCCGATGCCGGTTCGGACACTTCGCCTGCAACCCAAAGGACTGCGCTGAGCGGTGTGCAGAAGTTTGCCGCCATCGCGGCACTGATCTAGTTCTGTGCTGTATCCGCCTGGTTCACGGCGGATGTGCTGGGGCGATATCTGTTCCGGTCGCCGGTATCCGGCCTGCTGTTGAAATGGACCGATAATCCCGATGGCATTCATGTCCTGTTCGGCTGGCTTGCGGTGATCGTGGCGCTGGCCGGGGTGGCGGTGCTGATCATCGGTTAGCCCGTTGCGAACACCACTATGCGTTCCTCCGTCGGCCGCGTGCATTGGCAGAGCCGTCTGGCGGTCTGGCCGGGTCTTCCGGTGGCCGCCGTTGTAGGGATTTTGGGGCTTGCGGCGCTGATCCTCCTTTCGGGGGCGCCGATCGGACGTATTGCGACAATGTTGCGCTTCATGGCGGCTGGCCAGATTGGGTCGGCTGCAGCGCCGACGGTTCTGATTCCGGTGCTGATCGCTGCCTTGCTGACCCGTTCGCTGGTCGTCGGTCGCGATTGCTGCGCCTTTCGTTCTTCTGATTGTCTCGTCCTACATGCTTGAGGCATCCATCATGAAGAATGCCGTTGCATTGTTGCCTCTTGGATTTGTTCTGGCTGTCTGCAGTATCGGTGCGGCGGCGCTGCTGTCGAAGCGTTCGAGCGGACGCTCTGCAGCGTTGGCTTTTGGCGTTGGCCTTATCGCGGTGTGTTGCTTCGGTGCGCTTATGGCAGGTGGCATGGTGACCCCTTACGAGGGGATGGGCATTGCGGGATTTCCCGTGCTGCTGCTGGCTATGTACCGGCAGAACAGGGCAGGTAACAGTGTTCTGGAAGCGTTCGGCCGCGGAGCGGTCGATGTAGCTGGCGTGATTGCCGGGCTCCTGCTGCTTGCGGTGGTCGCTGCGGTCAACATGGTGTTGATGTGAAATCTTGTAGGTGCGATTTCATTGGGCATAGGCAGCATTCCCGCGGCGGCAATCGTAGTCCCGGTTCTATTACCGATTGCATTTGCCGTGCTGGCCTTTTTCATGACGCCGATGATGGCATTGGTGGTGTCGATGCCCGTGCTCCTCGCTTTCTTGCCGGCAGGTTACGATCTGGGCTGGCTTGTGACGGCAGTGGTTTTGAGCGGAATGGTGGGCATGGCCGCAAGGATGGCGCGGGACAGGCAAAATGTGGAATTTGACCGCGGGGCTGCTCCCGGCTTGCGCTTCTACAAGGCGGTGTCAATGATATTGCTTGTTGGTGCGATCAGTACATGGTGGTTGTACGGATTGTCCCAGGTGGTTCTTCGTACTGTCGGAATATGATCTAATTATATGAATTTTATGCGAAACATATTGCGGTGGCGCGAATTGCCGCACACTGCGGGCTTTGATGCGCGTCAACACCGATTGTCCCCATGACGTCAACAATACTCTCATGAACCATGGGAGGTTGGTATGACTGCAATGGAAACGGCTTACATCGTTGGTGTGATCGTCGGGTTCGCCGCGTTTGCACTGGTGCTTGGATATACATCGCAGCAGTATGAGCGAAACAGGAAATAGGTGACCGGCGCCGCATGGTATTGACGTGCGCCGGGTCCGATGAGTCAGGCCGCGGTCACTTTCCGTGTTCGCGGTGGTCGAGTCTGCTACTCGAACTTGTGCCTGCTGTCTGAGAACGTGATGCGCACGTTCATGCCGCCCTCGTTCAGGAGCCAGGGCCGAACGGTGAAGGTGCGCGCGCCCGATTTATGCATCGGGTCTCGCGCTGCGATTTCCTTTGCTTCCGCGAGCGAACCGGCGCGAATGATCACCATGCCTTCTCCCTCCCAATCGGTCTCGTTGTCAGCCCAAAAAGGGCCCGCGCCAAGCATGATGCCGGACTGTTCGAGTTCGACCTGGAACTTCAGGTGTTCCTCGACATTTTCCATCACCGGTCCCATACCGTTGGCGGGCGTGGTGAAAACCACGTAGAGCTGCTTTTGCAGCATGCCTTTCGAGGCTTCCAGAACGTCT
>JAPOIA010000257.1 GCA_029979185.1 Alphaproteobacteria bacterium
GCCATTCTGCAGGCATATGACTTCATGGAGCTGCGCCGCCGCTATGGGTGTCTGCTGCAGATGGGTGGCTCCGACCAGTGGGGCAATATCGTCACTGGCATCGACCTTGGCCGCCGCATGGGCACGCCGCAGCTCTATGCCCTGACCTCGCCGCTGCTGACGACGTCTTCGGGCGCGAAAATGGGCAAATCAGCCGCTGGCGCGGTCTGGCTCAATGCGGCCATGCTGCCGGTCTACGATTACTGGCAATACTGGCGCAATACGGAAGATGCGGATGTCGGACGCTTCCTGAAGCTGTTTACGGAGTTGTCGCTGGACGAAATCGCGCGACTGGAAGCGCTTGGCGGAGCCGAAATCAACGAGGCGAAAAAAATCCTGGCCGTTGAAGCAACCGCCCTCGTTCATGGCCGAGAAGCGGCGGAAGCGGCGGCGGAAACAGCACGCAAAACCTTTGAAGAGGGCGTTCTCGCCGAGGATCTTCCCACCATCGTCATTCCCGCCGCCGATCTTGCGGCGGGCTATGGCATCTTGGCGGCCAATGTCGCGGCGGGCCTCGTCGCCTCCAACGGCGAAGCGCGGCGTCAGATCAAGAGCGGCGGCGTGCGTGTCAATGATGTGCAGGTCAAGGATGAGAAACTCATGCTGACCCAGGGCGACCTGACCGCCGAAGGCGTAATCAAACTCTCCCTCGGCAAGAAGAAGCACGTGCTGCTGCGGCCGGAATAGCTGTCTGCGTAAAGGTTGGCGCTATTGCCTGGCTGGCAGCGCTCCGAATATCTTGCGCAGAAACCCGGGCGCGATCGCTGACAGCGGATTTATATTCAGGATAGGCCGAGCGACCGGGCCAGATACCGAAAAATTCACGCCCAGCAGTCCCTCGTTACGTCCGCCCGCAAGGAGCGGTCCGAACAGCGGCACTTTCGCAAAGGCGTTGTTGAGACCATAGGCTGGTACGAAGGTACCGTTCAGCGCCACCCTGTCGGCTTGGAAGTCGATCGTGCCAGCCAACGTCAATCCGATTTCCGGACCGCTGATTATGCCGTCGCGTATGACAAGGCGTGCCGCATTGCGGCGGAACCCGAACTGCAACCTTTGGAATGCCACCGCAGTAGCGTCGATCCGCCGGGCTGCGCCATCAGCTCCACTCGGCGCTCCTTGCGCGACCAGCTGGCGAAGCGCCGGTTCATTGCGCAGCAGGAAGGACCGCACATCAAGCGCGCCGTCGATGCCACCTCCAGCAAGCCTTGCGGTAAGGCGCATGAGGCCCCGTTCCATGCGGCTGTAGACATTAAGGAAGGACAGGATTGTTCCGGCATCGCTGCTGTCGATCAGCACGGTCGACCCCTCGGCGCTGCGACGAAGCAACTGCCCCTGTACGGGTGCCTTGCCTGCGCGTGCCTTGAGGGAAAACCGGGATATGCCGGTCTTGTCCTTTTCCATACTGACACTGAAAGCAGACAGGACCTGTCCATTATACCCGGTTGCAATGCCGGTATTGATGGACAGGTTCAGCTTTCCGGCCGGACCGGACGAGGCTTGTGACATACGGCCGGAAATGATGGGGCGCAAATCAATTGCCGGGCCAGTCAAGGCGACTTTCAGGCCTTCACCCGCCTTGCTGATATCGGCGCGCAGATCGTCGCCTGGGGACAGTTTCAGTTCGGTCAGACGGGCACTGCGAAAGGCATTGTCCTTGCCGAGCCTTATGACGCCGCGCGCCGACAGCTCCTGGCTGCGGAACCGGAAATCGTTCAAGAGCAAGCCGTCACGCTGCTCCTGCAGTTTGAAGCTGGCGCTCGCTGCCCGGCCGGAGGGCTTCCTGTAGCCCGGCACGAGGCCGGCGAGGCGTGCTTTGGTCAGGTCGACCGTCACATCGGCCCGCCTGTCCGTAGCGGCGGTCAGTGCTCCGGAGAGTTTCACGGCAACCGGACCTGCGACGGCATCACCGCTCTCCCATCCCATCTTTTCTCGTGCCGCGTCATCCAGCACCAGCGCGATCGTACCCTGCACGGGACTACCGGGCCGCTTGTGCATCTTTAGCTGCGCAGGCGCAGCGAACAGGCGTCCTGTGCCTTCGGCGCTCAGCGCCCCGTTTGCCAGCGTCACGTCCAGATTGCCGTTTTCAAGGGGCGCAGAACCGGCAAAATTCTGCATTCTGACGCCAGTCAACCTGAACCGGCCTGCAATGACAGGCGCCGGAACGGCCAGATTGCGGCTGACCGCGAACTTCAGATCGAGGCTGGCGTCCATCTTCCCGCTTACATCCGACAGCTTCATGTCGGCGGGAACATATTGCTTGAACCCGCTTTGCCCCAATAATGCATTGACGCTGTCCATCGTGCCGGCAATGCGCAGATTGAGATCGGCCTCCGCATAGTCGCGGGATTTGCCACGCAAGTGAAGCTGACCTCCGCTGATGCGCAATTTGCGGCCCTTGCCAACATCGGCAATACCCCGGGCGAAAGCGACCCGGGTTACAGACCCGCGGGTCGTGCCCGTCGCAGTCACCTCCGTCAGCGGGGCTGCGCCGGCCAGATACCGCAACGAAACGCCGGAAACCTTGTATCGGATTTCGGAGGCGGCCTCGGGCAGAGGCCGGTCATTGGCAATCGCGATAAAGTGGCTCTCGTCGAAATCAAGCCGGACCTTCAGTTCCTGCACCGTACCGCCGGAGAGGTTTTGCATCGACCACACCCGTGCGGGCGAAGCCAGTGCGGCAGGCCATAGAGACAGCGCCGCATTGACCGGAACAGAATCGAGCTGACCTGTCAGTTGCAATCGTCGCGCCCCCTCGGCAAAGGCGAAGCGGGCCGACACCAGCAGGTTGAGCCCCTGCCCCTGCAATGCCAGACGCTCAATGGTCAGGATTTTCCTCGCGGGATCCAGCAGCAGCGCCATCCGCAGTTTCTGCATTGGCAAACTGCGCTCCGGCTTCAGCTGATCGGCGGCCGTAACCGCGCCGTGGGTCTCGAAGGCCATACGCCATTCGGCTGCATCTGCGGCGGGCGGTTCGATCCGGCCCGATAGCGTCGCTGCATTCAGCCCCGCGCGGTATTCGACATCCTCGACCAGCACCGCATTGCTGGCATGGTCCCATCGCAGCTTGCCAGCGAGGCGATCAACCATCAGCGGTTCGAAATCCTTGTCGCGAGCGACGAACATCCCCTTGCCTGCGGAGAACCGCCCCTGCGCCTTGCCGATGGCTCCCGACGGACTAAGTGACATGTTTACTACGCCATCGAAACGGCCATCGAAATCGACGGCGAGGTTCCGCACACCGCCGATCAGCGCAATATCGTCCAGCGTGAGATTCCGGGCCTCCACCTTGATGTCGTAGTTGTCGCCCCGCTCCGCCGATGTCTGGATTTTCCAGCGGCCCGCCGCCCCGACCGCCGAAAGCGTAAAACGAAGCTCGTCGGCAGATCGGCCAATTTCCATATCAAGGCCGCGAAAGACAGTTTCCCGGTTGCGGGTCTTATCATCAAAGATAAGCCGACCGCCGGATATCCCGATATGCCGCAGGCTGCGCAATTGCGAGGTATCCGCACCTGCGAGCTCGAACAGGCGCGTCAGCGTGGAAGCCAAAATCCGTCCTGCCCGCTCTACCTCTGCGGCTTGCTCACGAGACTTGGGTGCGGCAGCTTTCACGCTTTGGGATTGCAGATTGCCCGAGGCCGGCGCCGTCGTCCCTCGCAATCCGGTCGGCTGAGGCACGGATGGACCTGTCAGGTTCAGCCATGTTCGCCCGGCCGACACCGACAGGCTGCCGTCCGCCGCAAAGCTCACATGCAGATCGAGCCCGGATACGGCGAGCCGCCGGGGACGCACCTCTCCCGACATCAATGCCACCCAGTCCAGCGAGACGACAGCATTGGGTGCGGACAGTATTACACGGCCGTCTTCACCGAAAACCTGCATCGAATCCAGCGTGATCGCGGGACGTCCGGCATTCTTCTGAAGGAATGTTTTGCCAATTACAAACCGATAGCCCTTGCCAGCTCTTTCTGACAGGGATGCGGCAATTCGCTGCCCAAGCGAGGGAAATTCGACTGGGCCTTTCGCCAGCCGGTTGTCGAGATAGAACAGGCCGGACATGCCAGCTCCAGCAATCAGGAGCAGCGGCAAAAGGAGCCAGAAAAGCCAGCGCCCCTTCCTACGCCGGCGATAGCGG
>JAPOIA010000258.1 GCA_029979185.1 Alphaproteobacteria bacterium
GCTGGAGCGCGCCCCCGAGCCGGAACGACAATTGCTGTTTCATGTCGACGCCGGCGTCAATGCCGGACGCAAGCTGATGGCGCGGTTGTTCGAACAGGAAAACGCTGCCTGATCGCCGCTTCGCGAGGCAATAGAGGCGACATGGCGAAGCGGGAATGTGGCACGTACATCGCCGGTTGCTCGCTTTTGCGCAACAGCTCGCGCCAAGGCTGAGCCAGTACATTGAATGAGTCGCCACATATGTGGCGGATTGCAGCCCCCATGGGGGCCCCGCGCACTACAAGACTGACGGGCAATGTAAAACTCGGCCTCACGTTTCAGCCATATTTTATTATGACCTTCGATGGAACGTTCCCTGACGCATGACATTGTAGGGATAGTGCTTTGATCGGCCTCAGACAGACGATGCCGTTTACGCAAACATTTTTGAAATGCTTATCCCGCCGGATCCGATTCCGGCCACACACAGGAGTACCTCATGAAAAAGACGCTCATCGTTGGAGCAGCCGTCGCCGGCTCGCTTTCGCTTGCAGCATGCGGCCGCACTCCGGGCGAACGGACAGTATCGGGCGCGGCCATCGGCGTCGCCACGGGCGCGGCTGTTGGCGCTGCAACCACCGGACGTGCTGGCGGAGCACTTGTCGGCGCAGCCGTCGGCGGCGTTGGCGGCGCCATTGTCGGCCGCTCCACCTGCCGTGTGCGCTACACACGCTCCGGACGCCGCTATTGCGCCCGTCCGCGCTACTGAGCGACACACTCTATTTTTCACAAAGAACAGCGGCAGCCACTGGCCGCCGCTGCCGTTTCTCCAGATGTGCAATCCCTGCATGCGTGGCGATCGCTCAACAGGACGCTATCCGTTAGGTCGTTGGTCACAGTGGTTTCAATTGGCCGGCACATCACCGAAGTCCCGCCGAGCGGTCTCTTACAATAGCAACTACAAATCCACGGACATTGGAAAAATGCGACCTGAGACTTTGGGCCCAAAATCTAAGAATAGCCCCCTTATCCAGCCAAATGAAAGTCTCTGATATCCTGACAATGCGGATAAACCGCTAATTATCCGGGGCTTACTCCCGAATACGCAGACAGTCTCTGTAATTGAATATGGGTGGCTGGGGCGGGAGGATTCGAACCTCCGCATGGCGGAATCAAAACCCGCTGCCTTACCGCTTGGCTACGCCCCATCAATGCGCGCTGAATCGAAGCGCTGCGGGCCGGACCATAGTGGCAGCGCGGGCCTGCTGCAACCGGTCTTTGCCGCTTTTCGGTTGGATTTCGACGATTTCCCGCGGTGCGCGAGGGTTGGTCTTGCGCGGAAATGTCATGGCCGCGGTTACAGGACTTCGCCACTGCCGCAGCGCCCGAATCCATCTGCCGGATTTGGCGTTTTGTTGCCGCCAAACCCCTTGCGGGGACGGAAAACCGCCGCTATAAGTCCGCCCATCCTGCCGCTGGCTGCTAGGACAGCACAGGGACGTGGCCGCAGCCAAGGTTACGGCATGCGGGCACAGGGGCAAGCCCCGCAACAGTCGGAGTGTAGCGCAGTCTGGTAGCGCACCTGCTTCGGGAGCAGGGGGTCGGAGGTTCGAATCCTCTCACTCCGACCATTTTATTCAGCACCTGGTTTTATTGTTTTTTGCCCGGCGTCGAGGCTCTTGTGCTGCCGGGTCATGCCTGCCCTATTGTCTCCCGTGATCTTCGGTTCGGCGGGCGATCATGGCCGTTGCCGGCCAACCTCTTCGCCCAAAACGAAAAAGGCCGGCGCCTGTCCGGCGCCGGGCCTGATGCTGTATTGCCCCGGATTGTTTCAACAGGTCAGGGATATGCTGAAACGGCCCGTATGCCTGATTCCCGTTTTCTTTACGCAACCGCAATTGCGCTTCGCTTGAAAACTTGTTGGTGATTGATTAACTGCGCCAGCCGTCAGGACAGGCCGGAGGTCATCGCTGTCAGATGGGCCGCCATCTTGTTGCCGATAATGGTTGCACCGCTGATCAGCATGACCGAAACGAGAACGCCGATCATGCTGTATTCCATGGCAACGGCCCCATTTTCATCGCGCATAAATTTTTTCAGAATTTTTATTTCCGTCTCCCTTGTTAAGACGGATGGCGATTAACAATCGATCGTGAGACATTATTTAAAATTGGAGGTAAATGCTCGGTAACCCTGCCGTCGACGGGAAAGCTGGTTCATTTTGCGTTAAACGCGGTTTCCTGTGTCAGCCGAACAGGCCCGCCCCGCGCAGGGCCATCCATAACAGGCGCAGCCCCAGCACGGTTAGTAATACCTGGAAAACAAGACGAAAGCGCGCTTCCGGCATGCGCTCCAGCGCCTTGAATCCGGCCCAGTTGCCTACGGCCCCTGTCAGCACCATGGCCACCATCAATGGCGCATAGGCGCCCACCGTCATGCCGGCGACGGAGAATGCGATGAGCTTCAAGGTATGGGTGAAGGTCATCAGCGCACCCAGAGTCGCAGCATGGTTGCGCCGGTCCGGCGCCGCCGCCGCGATAAAGGGCGCGATCAGCGTGCCTGTCGCGGAAACGAATACTCCCACGAAGGTCGCCATGAAGCCGACGACGGCGAAGCGATTGCGCAACCCGCCAATGCGCCCCAGCCGCGGCAGCCAGGTGACGATCAGGATGAATACGCCAAGGATCATCTGCAGGGCGGCCATTGGCAGGGCCACCAGAATCTGCGCGCCCGCCAGGGCTCCCACCGCCGCGCCGATGATGAACGGCAGCACGGTGTCGCGCATCACGAACTTCCACATTACGAAAGTGCGCGTGAACCCCTGCCCCAGTTGCACGACCGTATGCACCGCGAGCAGGGCTTCCGGATGCATGACATTGGCCATCAGCGCCAGCAGGATCAGGCCGCCCGCTGCGCCGGTGACGACACCGATGAATGCTGTTGCCGCGGAAGCCAGACTCAGGCCGGCAAACATCCACGCGCCGATGTCGGGCACACCGAGAAAACTGTCCATTCAACCCTGTCCGGGAAACGTTATCTGTCGCCGCTGCCGGCGGCTGCTTGCGATGCGCCGGACGGGCCGTTCTTATGCGCCAGATAGCGTCTCGCGACAAGCAGCATCGCGACAATCATACCAACGATATCCGTCCACAAAGCCCATGTCCCTATTTCAGAGGGAATGAGCAGCGCAATGCCGGAAGCCACAAGCAGGATCCGTTCTGCTGCACCGACATTGCCGAACAGATAACCGACCATGCCTGCCGACACGATCCAGACGCCGATAATGGCCGTCGCAATCGCCAGGATGGTCGCGCCGATGGAAGGGCTTTGCAACAGCAACGTCGGCGAGAACACGAACAGGAACGGCACGATATAGGCAGCCCAGCTGAAACGCACCGCCTCGAAGCCGGTCTTCATCGGCTCCGCGCCCGCGATCGTTGCGGCGAAGAAGGCGGCGACCGCAACGGGCGGCGTCACCATCGACATGAGCCCCATGTAGAGAATGAACATATGCGCCGAAATCTGCGGTATGCCGACCTTTTCCAGCGATGGTGCAATCAGCACCGCGAGCAGGACATAGACGCCAAGCGTCGGCATGCCCATGCCGAGAATGATGCACAGGATGGCTGCGAAAAACAGCAACAGCAGGACGTTCCCTTCGCCGATCTTCACCAGCATCAGGGTCAGCGCAAAGCCCAGCCCGGTAACCTGCAGCATGCCCATGATGAACCCGGCGCCTGCCGCGACCATGAAGATGTCCAGCGCGCCTATGCCGGTTCCCACAACGCCGTCCCAGATCTGGCGCAGATTCATCCGTCGCCCGTCGTAGCCAAGCGTCATGCCGAGGACGAGGATCGTGAGGCTGGCCCAAAGGGCGGCAACTTCCGGCTCCTGGTTGAGTGCGAACAGCCCGTAGATCAGCACCACGAAAGGCAGGGTGAAATGCCAGCCTTTCTTGAATACGCTCCAGGCCCGCGGGATCTCGTCTTCCGGCACGCGCGCAATACCTGCCTTGGCTGCGATAAGGTCGGCCTGGATGAACAATGCAATATAATACAATAATATACCATACATTATATTATTATCTTTACTACACAACACTAGTAACAATGAGTGTAGTAGAGTATAACTAATAACTATGCAAAACAGGTTTAAAAACAAATAAAACAACCGAGT
>JAPOIA010000259.1 GCA_029979185.1 Alphaproteobacteria bacterium
CAGTCCACCAGCACCTTCGCTTCGCGTATGCGCTTGGACGGCAGCTCGTCCTGCGGCCGGTCGAGCATGGACCGGTGATCAAGGCGCTCGATCTCGAAGGGAATATTGCCGCCAAGATTGTGCGAAAGGACGGTTACGTTGGGATAATCCTTGAGGAAGTCGGTCATGCAGAAGGTGATCATGTTCTGCGAAATTCGCGCCTGCATGTCGAGCGTGCCGATGCGCGAATGGGGATTGTCCGACTTGTCGATTTTCGGGGCGTCGGGATCGTCGGCAATCTTGCCATAGTGGACGAGAAACACCGCGCTCAGCTTGTCGGCGGCCTCGAACAGGGGCCCGAATTTCTCGGCGCGCTTCTGCGACAGGAAGCCGTCCCCCTGCAACAGTCCGCCGACCATCCCAGGCAGGGCCATGATGCGATGAAACTCCTCGATCATCACGCCGATATCGGCGCAGGGCAGCGCCGCCAGGCCCGAAAACCTGTCCGGATATTCGGCGCAGGCTCTTGCAACGGCATCGTTGAAGGCGCGGCAAAGCGGCAGAGCTTCCGCCGGCGGCAATTGCTCGATGCCGTAAACCGTCGTCAGTGACAGGACGCCATGCGCAACGTTGTTTTCGTCCATCGAGGCGATGCGGTCGGCTATCGTTTCCAGCCCGGGTATCGGCGAGGAGTTGAAACTCGATTCCAGATATTCGCGGCCATCGTTGTGGCGGCGGATCATCGGCGCAGATGAACGGGCGCGGAGCCCGTCGCACAGTTCCTCGGGAAACCAGTGCGCATGCATGTCGATAGTTCGTGACGGTGCTTCCATGGCCTCTGCCGGACAAGCCGCTCCCTGCTGCAGATATAAAAAGGCCGGCGGGATCAGATCGCGCCGGCCTCCAGATGACTAGTCTTCGTCGTCCTCGTCTTCCATGACGATGGTGTTGCGCAGGACCCCGATACCTTCGACCTCGGCTTCCATCACGTCGCCGACCTGCAGCCAGCCCGGCGGATTCATGCCGCCGGCAACGCCGGCAGGCGTACCGGTTGCGATGATGTCTCCTGGCTCGACGGTCAGCGCGCCCGTCAGGTCGCGGATGATGGAGGGAACGTCATGCACCAGGTCGGAGGTGTTGGAGTCCTGGCGGATCTGGCCGTTAACCTTCAGCGACAGCTTGTGATTGCTGGGATCGCCGAATTCGTCCTTGGTGACGATATACGGGCCAATCGGGCAGAAGGTGTCGAAGCTCTTGCCCTTGAAGAACTGACCGTGGGCGCGCTGCGCATCACGGGCCGTCACGTCGTTGACGATGGTGTAGCCGAAGACGTGGTCGAGCGCATTTTCCTTGGAAATGTTGCGCCCGCCCTTGCCGATGATGACAGCCAGTTCAACTTCATAGTCGAGCTTTTCGGTATATTTCGAATGACGCTCGACTTCATCTTCATGAGCGACGACGGTGGTCGGCGGCTTGGTGAAGAACTCGGCAACCTTCGGATAGTCCACCGGGCGGTTCATGGCTGCAGCCATTTCCTCGATATGGGCCTTGTAGTTGCGGCCGACACAGAAGATGTTCTTGTACATGTCGATGATCGGCGGCGCGAACTGGATTTCCGATAACGGAATGTACAGGTCGGACTTGCCCTTGGACGCTTCCACAACAGCGCGGACTTCGGCCAGAGCTTCGTCGCCGTCCTCGATGATGCCGCGCATGTCTTCGGGCACGTTGCGGCCGGCGGCTGCAGCGGCCTTGGCCAGGTCCAGAACCTGGTCGCCGTCGAGCACGCCTACGGCAAAATCGTCTTCAGTCTGAAAGGTCAGTAGTTTCACGGGATATTCCTCTTTGTGGGTGAACGGTTCAATTAGCTCCAGGGGCCCAGATAGACCTCGCCGTTGAACATGTCGGCGTCCAGCGGAAGGGTCTTGGGCCAATTCTCATTGTCGATCTTGGGTCTCTCGGCGGCCGGACGCGGTTTCCCGTCCCAGCCAATCTGCTCCATGTTGAAGTACAGCTGCACGAGATGCCCGTCCGGATCGGTGACAAAGGCGTTGTGGCCCAGTCCGGGGAAAAGCTCCTGCGGTAATTTGCTGATCTTGTAGCCGTTTTCCGTCAGGAAATCGACAGCATCGTGAAGCTGGGAATATTCAGCCACTTGCATGCCGATGCTCATCATTGTCGTATGCTCGGAAAGCCCCAGTTCACCGCGCAGGGCAATCGGATACAGCGCCAGCGAGTGATGCTCGGTATTGGCGCGCAGAAAGACACAGCGGTGACCCTTGTAGGTCACTTCCTCGGTGATCGTCAGTCCAAGAATGTCCTGATAAAAGCCGAGAGCGGCATCGATATCCGGCACGAAGATGCGCACCGGTCCCACTTTGACGATCTTGAACGGGCGGCCCATGAGGATGCCGCCCACATCGTATTTCTCTTCCATGCGCTCGATGCCGCGCACGCCGGACAGCAGGTCCACGCCGGCATTCCTGCCCTCCTCGACTTCTTCCAGCTCGGAGCGATGCGGCAATTCCGGCGGTTCGGTGTAGTGCTTACGATGGATTTGCATCGGCTTGGAATGCTGGTCCCAGCCAATCTGCTCGATGCCGTAATAGAGTTCGTTGGTATGGCCGGCAGGATCGATCGGATAGAAATGCCAGTTCGAGCCCGGCGCATCGCGTCCGGTACGGGCGATGCGGACACTGTCCTTCAGCCAGGTGGTGCCCGAAACCACCTCACGCAGCGAGCCGACCTGCCAGGTGATCTGGTTAACCGTCATGTCGCCGGTAATATGCGGCAACAGCTTACGGCGAACCCGGCGCGGGAAAATCACAAAGGAATGATGATCGGTGCCGTGGCGCATGAAATAGCCGTTGCCGGAACCATATTTGCCTCGCTCCTCTTCCGGCAACCGGTTGCCCAGCGGTAGCGGATCGGCGACCCGGAAACCCATCATGCGCTCGTAAAAGTCGCGGCAAACCTCGACATCGTCCACATCGAGACCGAAATGGCCCAACCGCCGGATACGGAAGGGACGCGCCATCTCGACGCCGCCGACATTGAATGTGCCTGAAAGATCGTCTGCCATATCAGCCTCCCTGTTACCCGTGGTCCAACGCTGCCGCCGGAGTGCCCCGGCAGCCTGCCGGTCTGTTGCCGGGAAATCTACTCCAGATTGGACGATGCTGCCAGAGGCACGATTTCCGGCATGGCGGGAGGACGGCTAGCCGTCTTCCCCCGGGCGGAACTTCGTTTCCGGCACCAGTCCCTGCCGCTGACGGCCGAGGGATTTCTCCCCGTTCACCAGGTAGTCGCCGGATGCGGCGCGCTCGGCGTCCTCGTCCCATTCCTTCAGCCAGTCGCCGAGAGAATAGCCGAACCACGGCGGCTGCGGGCGCAGGGAGGGAAGCTGCAGTTCTTCCCAGATCGACTTGGCCTTTTCCATATACTGCTGCTTGGGCAGCGCCAGCGGCGGCATCTCCGATTTCATCGTCAGGTCCATGAGCAGGGTCGAATCCTCTTCCCCGCCATGCTCGCGCTTGGGGCCGTGACCCTGGCCGCGATGCGGCACAACCTGCACGTCCTCCTTTGGATTGGCGCGATAGGCCAGCGCCCACAGCAAGGCATCGGCATTGTCGGGATCGATATCCTCGTTCACCGCCATGCAGATCTTGCCGCAGTCGCCCTTGAAGAAGGCCGCGCCATACAGCGCGCGCCAGACTTCGGTCTTCGGCATGCCCTTTTCGCAGACGATGGTTGTCACGCGCAGCAGGCCTGTCAAAGGCTCATGCAGCGCCACACGCTTGACGCCCTTCACGCCGAGCGTGTCGCGGATATGCGACAGGAACAGCGGCTCGTAGGCGACGCGCTTGATGACCGAGGATTCGCTCGGCGCGACCTGCGAGATGTAGGACGGGATGACGGCGTTCTGCCGGTGCGTGATGGCCGTGATGCGCATCGGCATGTTGAATTCTTCCAGCGCAACATGACCGTGGGATTCGCCGAACGGCGCTTCCGGCTCGACGTTCACCGTATCGATATAGCCCTCGATCACGACTTCGGCTTCGGCCGGAACCATCAGGTCGACAGTCTTGGCTTTCACGACATTGATCGGCTCGCCAGCGAGCCCGCCGGAAAGCCCTCAGCACCCGCAGTGATGCAGCGCGAGAGCCATGCGCT
>JAPOIA010000025.1 GCA_029979185.1 Alphaproteobacteria bacterium
GAAAGAGTCCTTGTTCTGGATGCTGCTGGCCAGAGTGCCCATTCTCAGATTGGTCACGTTCACGCTCTGGTTCAGGTATCGCCTGTTTGTCCTCGACTTGTGCTGGCCCTGGTTGATGATGCTCTTGAGCTTGCCGTGGTCTGCCGACATCAGCGAATAGGCGACCGAAATGGACGATATGGGAACACCGGCAAGGGCACCGGCAAGGACGATCATTGCATGATCGATAGAGTTGTCTCCAAGGACCGCCACCGGCTTTTCCTGCCCAAGCCCTTGCGCCAGCATCCATGTTGCGATCGCACGCACGTCGGCAAGGGCCTGTCCATAGGTTTGCCGCCGCCAGGGTGCACCCGGTTCGGGACTGCTGCGCTCGCAGAGGAAATCTTCATCCGGCTTCGCTTGCGCCCATTTTACAAGCCAATCGCCAACAGCACGCGGGTAGTCCGGCAGGGGTTGCCGCGAACGGAGGATGCGCGAACCATCGGCGCGCTCTTCGAGTGCGATATCCGGCTTTGAAAACAGCATGTCCGGATCGCGAACAATCCTATTGTGTGCGCTTGCGGCCATACCCCTCCCCTTTAGAATTTCTTAGTTACCTACATGGTACGAATACGGTCAATACGTCTCGACATGATAGCGGCCACTGTCACGCATCGCAGCACGAATATCAGACCACGTCAGGTTTGCTCCCCGGCATATATCGTCAAGCGCGGCATCGACGCCCTGCTCCATTCCCTTCAGACCGCAGACGTAGATATGGGTCGCATCCTTGTCGATCAATGCGGACAGGGTTTCCGACTCCCTGCGCATGGCATCCTGCACATAGGTCTTGGGCTGCCCCGGTACGCGCGAGTAGCAAAGGTGCTTGCCCAGGAGGCTTTCCGGGACTTTCTGCAGCGGACCAAAATAGGGCAGCTCTTCCGGACGGCGGGCACCGAAAAACAGCAGCATGCGGCCCGGCGCATTGGCCATGGTGCGCCGCCGCCACTCCGTGAAACCGCGGAAGGGCGCAGAGCCCGTACCCGTGCAGATCATAATGATATTTGCTGAAGGATCGTTCGGCATTAGGAACGTTGCGCCGAACGGTCCGGTCACCTCAACCTTGTCGCCCTTTTTCAAATCGCAGAGATAATTCGAGCAGACGCCATGCAGCTCACGCTTGACGGTCAGGGCGAGGTTGTTGGTGTTCGGACGCTCGCCATGGCGCGGACTGGAGATTGAATAGAGTCTGATGCGATGCGCCGCGCCATTGGCATCGGTTCCAAGCGGGACAATACCGATGCTCTGCCCTTCCAGAACCGGAAAATGGGTCTCGCCGAAATCCAGGATGATATGACGTACATCGCTGTCTGCATCTGCTGCGGTCAGGCGATAGGCGCCGGTGACAGTAGCCATCGCAGGGCGCGAGCGATTGTAGAGATTTACTGTGGGACGGGACGCGGTTGCCGGGGCCTTCATCCGCCCGCCGGCGCCCAGATGCGCTTCGGCAAGCAGCGCCGATACATCGTCTTCCATCGCCTCCAGCTTGGCATTTTCCTCGTCGCCGGGCAGATCCTCCTGCGGCGGAAGTTCTTCCCAGGAGAACTGGTCGTCCAGAGACCAGGCGTTCGCGACAATACGCCAATTGTTGATTGCGCCCGTCGGACATGGGGAAATGCAATCCATGCAGAAATTACACTTTTCCGCATCGACGACATAGTTATCGTCGTTATGGGTGATGGCATCGATCGGACAGGTTTCCTCGCAGGTATTGCAACGGATGCAGATTTCCGGATCAATTAGATGCTGTTTCAGCAGGCCCGCTGGCGTATCGTCCATTACCTTCCCCTTCAACATGGCCGGGCCGGCGCAATACGCCGACCCTTGTTCTTTTGTTGTCGTCCAGTCTTATTCGTGAATTTTCACATATTCGAATTCACCCGACTTACTGTCGATGCCGATGCGCGGCGGCGCGATCCAGCCGGCATATTTGCCTGGCTCGGTCTGCGGCTGCATCAGCGATTCGATGAATTCTCCATCGGAAGACGACGGCAGATAGCTGTCGCGGGCCTTCGCCCAGTCGCCATCCGACAGCAACACACCTGAAGGCGTTGCATGGACATCGCGGAACTCGCCGATCTGCCGGTTGAACGCCACATGCGGCAATTCGAGACGGAAGTTGACGCCTTCCTTGGCGATGATCTTGTTCCAGCGCTCGACGCCCTTGGCGCAATCGTTGGTATAGTCGTCGCGAAGGCGCATGTTGAGCGCCGTCAGGGCCGGCTCGTCAACGTTCCTTATTTCGCCGTTGACCAGCTTCAGCACCGGATAGGTCGATTCGGTGAGGCGGTGATCGTCGTCGATCTTGGTTTCCTCGAAACGTCCCTTGAGGCCGGCGTTGTAGAAATTGGCCGCGTTGGTCGAAATTTCCGAACCGAATAGATCCAGCGTCAGCGGATAGTGCGTGTTCAGTTTCTTCTGCACCGTTGGCAGATCGATGACGCCAAGGGCACGGATCTTCGTGAGGTCGTTGGGATCCTCGATCCCCGCTTCCTTCATTGCCTTGCAGGTGCGCTCGATGACGCGGCCGACGCCGGTTTCGCCGACAAACATGTGATGGGCTTCTTCCGTCAGCATGAAACGGCAGGTACGCGACAGCGGATCGAAGCCCGACTGGGCCAGACTTTCCAGCTGCATCTTGCCGTCACGATCGGTAAAGAAGGTGAACATGAAGAACGACAGCCAGTCCGGTGTTGCTTCGTTGAAGGCGCCGAGCATGCGCGGATGGTCGGCATCGCCAGACCGGCGGCGCAACAGTTCCTCGGCCTCCTCGCGGCCATCGCGGCCGAAATACTTGTGCAGCAGATAGACCATCGCCCACAGATGGCGGCCTTCCTCGACATTGACCTGGAAGAGATTGCGCATGTCGTAGAGGGACGGCGCGGTCTTGCCGAGATGACGCTGCTGCTCGACGGAAGCGGGCTCGGTATCGCCCTGAATGACAATTAGGCGGCGCAGCATCGCGCGATATTCGCCGGGCACTTCCTGCCATGCAGGTTCACCAATATGCTGGCCAAAGTTGACCTTACGGCCCTCTTCCTGCGGCGCAAGTAACACGCCCCAGCGATATTCCGGCATGCGGACATAGTCGAACTTCGCCCAGCCCTTGGGGTCGACGGAAACGGCAGTGCGCAGATAGACAAGCGATTCCTGGAAGCCTTCCGGCCCCATGTCCTTCCACCAGTCGAGATAGCCGGGATGCCAGCGTTCCAGGCCGCGGAGCACCTGACGATCCTCGGCGAGGCCGACGTTGTTGGGAATTTGGGTCGAGTAGTCGACGTTTATGAGATCCAACATTGTTCCGCTCCTTTGTTGTTACAAACCGGTATCAGACGCGACGCATGTCGTAGACCGGCTTCTGGCCGGTTCCGTAGCGGCGCAGCGCACCTTCTTCGCCCACCGCATTCGGGCGCTGGAAAATCCAGTTCTGCCACGCGGTAAGGCGCGCAAATATTTTCGTTTCCATCGTTTCGGGACCGGGGAAGCGCAGATTTGCCTCCAGTCCCGTCAGGCTGTCGGGGGAGAAGCTGGCGCGCTCTTCGAGGAACACGCGCACCTCGTCGGCCCAATCAATATCGTCGAGACCATAGGTCACCAGACCCAGTTCCTCGGCTACATCGCCTTCGAACTTCTCGCCTTGACGCGCGGCAAGTTCGCCCGGCTTTTCCGGCTCGCCATAGAAGCGCGTTTCAAGCCGCGTCAGCCCATTGCCCATCGGATAAGGGCCGAAATTCGCTGGCGTCAGCATCAGCGCCGCCTCGGGGCGATTGTCGCCCTCGAACTGGCCGATCAGCATATAGGTGCGGTCGGCAGCAAAGGCGAGTTCGGCCAGCGCCCCGGCAAAGCACGATCCCGGCTCGATCATTGCAACGATCGTGCGCGAGGAGACGTCGATGCGCTTCAATACGCGCTTGAAGAAGTGCAGCACTTCATGCGCCAGCCAATGACCTTTATGCGAGTCCAGAAACGTATCGTAGGCGGCGACCCTGTCGCCCTCGCCAGCAGTCTTGAATATCCACGTGCCTATTTCAAATTCGTTGTTGCGCAAATGCAGGATGGCGTCATCCAGTTCACGCGCCACCTGCAGCGGCCAGAAGGCCGCGCCCTGCGCCACCATGGCGTCGGCATCGGCAGGCGGAGACTGTTCCGGCCCCTTGATGGTGATGGTCGCAACGCGCTGGGCGCGATCGATCTCGACACTCACTAGATCGTAGCTCACGCCATCGTCCGAGAATGCACGGTTGAGCGGCGTCAGCTTTATACCTTCTGCGGGACCCTGGCGGGTCGAGCCGGCAGCCAGTTCCTTGGCCCGCTCGGCGACAACATCCTGCATCCTGCTTTGCGGCACGAGTTCATCGACAAGCCGCCAGTCGCGCGCGCGGCGTCCCTTGATGCCTTCCTCGATGGTGCAGAAAACATCAGCGTGATCGCGCCGCACCTTGCGCTTGTCTACGACGCGGGTAAGGCCGCCAGTGCCCGGCAGCACGGCAAGCAGAGGAACTTCCGGAAGAGAGACAGCAGCCGTGCCGTCATCAACCAGCATGATATGATCGGCGGTGAGGGCCAGCTCGTAGCCGCCACCGGCCGCCGTGCCGTTCACAACGCAGATGAACTTCTGGCCGGAGTTCTCGCTGGCGTCCTCTATGTAGTTGCGTGTCTCGTTGGTAAACTTGCAGAAGTTCACCTTGTGCGCGTGGGAGGAACCCGCCAGCATGCGGATATTGGCGCCGGCGCAGAACACGCGATCCTTGCCCGACCGCAGCAGCACCGTCTTGACCGACGGATATTCGAACCGCAGGCGCTGGAGTGCATCGAACAGTTCGATATCGACGCCGAGATCATAGGAATTGAGCTTGAGCTGGTAACCTTCAAACAGGCCGCCATTTTCATCTACATCCATGGCCAGGCTGGCGATATCGCCATCGACACTCAGCTTCCAATGGCGATAGGCTTCGGGGCTCGTCTGAAAGTCAATTCTCTCTGCGCCACTGGCGAGCTTGCGTTCGTGTTCGGCCATGTCTGGTTTCCCCATCAAAACGTATTCGATCTATCAGTGTTGGACATATCGATGGGTGATGGAACGATGCGCTCGATAGCGACAACAAGCCGAGCCTTGCGCCCTGAAGCCCGGCCCGGAAACTCCCGGATCATTCCCTCACTGCAAAATTCTATACATGCATTATAATTCATTGTCTACATGCAGGGACGAAAAATCTGCATTTTTTTGCATGTTCACAACTGCTGCAGTGCGGCCATTTGTGCGGATCCGGGTTCGGCTTCGGCAAACAGGGCATCCGCAGCCAGATGTCTCAACGCGACCGGTACAATCCCGCAGACCGGCTCATCGGGATCAAGCGCTGCGAGAATATCCGAGGCCTCCCGCAACAACCGGCAAGCCGCTTTGGTCTTGCGAAGCCGTGCTTTCAGCAGGGCGTTGGCGATCTGGATGACGGTCCGCAGCATTTCCCGCTCCGGTGTGTTGGGCGTGCGTGCGCTCCACGCATTTTCCAGCAGCTCATGGGCTTCCCAGAAATAGCCGGCGCGGAGCAAAGCGACACCCTTGGCAACCAGCGCTTCGTCCGTAAGGGTTTGCTTGGCGGATTCCAGCCACACCCTGTCGGGCGAACCGCCGCTGCCGGACAGCCATGCGACTGCGGGAAACTCCGATAACTGGTTCGCACCGGTCACAGGAATGCTGTCGCGGCTTGCGCCGCAAGCCCATCGAGAACCGAAGGCGAGCCCTGCACCGCCGTGCGCTGCATGTAGTGCTTCACCGCCCGCACGCCGCCGAGTTCCTCACCGCCTCCAGCCCGGCCCGGTCCGCCATGCACGCCTTGCGGCATGACGATGGAATGGCCGGTATGACCTTTGCCAACCTCCGGATCGATGCACATGACACGGCCATGGAACGGACCGAGTCCCGCAGCGATGCACGCGGCTTCCGCCCCATCCTCGCACCAGACGCTGGCCGCCAGCGAGCCGCCACCGCGCGCGGCCAGCGCAATCGCTTCATCCATCGAACCATAGGGAATGACGGTTGCGACGGGGCCGAACACTTCAGTCTCGTGGATAGCCTTGAGGTTCGATCCATCGCCAACAGACAGAAGCGTCGGCTGCAGAAATGCGCCCTTTGCCGGATCGGCATCGACCAGTTGCTCCGGCGCACCGCCACCACGCACGACCTGCGTCTCCGATTTCAGTTTCGCAAGGCCTTCAAGAGCTGCCACCTGCTGCGAGCGATTGACGAGCGGACCGAGCGCGACACTCTCGTTTGCCGGATTGCCGCTGACGATGGCGTCGATCTTCGCTGCGAGCGCGTCTGTCAGTTGCGCCGCCAGGGCCTTCGGCCCGAAGATGCGGCGGATGTTGGTGCAAAGCTGACCGGCCTTGATGGTCAGTGCGCCGTTTATCTCGCGCACGATCAGATTGAAGACGTCGCTGTCCGCAGCAACGCTCTCGCCAAGGATCGCACAGTTAATACTGTCCGCCTCGATGTTGAGGCGCGGCGCGGCCGACTGCACATGCGCGTGCGAACGGATCATCGCGCCGGTATCGGCTGAGCCGGTGAAGGCGATATGATCGAACGGTGTCACCGCATCCAGCAGGCCATCGGCTCTGCCGCAAATGAGTGACAATACGCCTTCAGGAATGGCTCCCGCTTGCGCAGCGTCACGCACCATGCGCTCGGAGAGCCAAGCGCTGGTGGAGGCCGGTTTTGCGAAAACCGGAACACCGGCAAGAACCGCGACGGCAACTTTCTCCCACAGTCCCCATGACGGAAAGTTATAGGCGTTGATGCAAACGGCAACTCCGGGCCGCGAAGTCCACATATGCTGCACGAGGAAGTTGCCGGGCTTGGTAAGCTGGTCGCGGCCGTCTTCCATCAGGTATTTGGCATCGCCGAGGTTCTTTCCGAGTCGTGCGTAGTATTTCAACGTGCCTATACCGCCGTCGATGTCGATGGCCGCATCGCGTTTCGTATTGCCGCTGTTGCGGCGGGCAATATCGTCATACTCCGCGCGCTTTGCCAGCAGTGCATCGGCGATTGCATTGAGGATTGCACCGCGGTCGGCGAAGCTCATCGCGCGAAGTGCAGCGCCGCCCTTATCGCGTGCAAAGGAGAGTGCTTCGGCCATGTCGAGGCCGGTGGAGTCGACGATGCCGATGTCTTCGCCGGTGACCGGATCTCCGAAAGCGCGCCCCTGGCCCGAGCCGTCACGCCATGCGGCGCCGATATAGGATTGCAGACGGATCATGGCATGTTCCTTCGTTCGTATCCGTTCGATGCCGCACCATGCGGCACTTCAATCGTCTCAATTCAGGTAGAGTGGTTTGCAAGTACACGTGTTGCAAATTGCGAGATCGCATTGCACGCAGTTTCCGGCGCTTCGCGATAAGGCGAATGTTTCACGCCTTCCATCATCAGCGTTTCGACGGGACAGGTACATAGTTCGCTGACGATCTCAACCTGCCGCGCAGTTCCATATTGATCGTCAACGCCCTGGATGACCTGCACCGGGATTTTTATACGTGGCAGGAATTCGGTGAGGTTCCAATCATGGAAATCCGGATTGCGCCAGGCATCGTTCCAGCCGCGGAACGCGACGTCCACATGTTCGTGCCAGCGGGCGAGTTTCTCGCGCAGGCCCGTTGTATCGTAGGCTTCGCCTGCCGCAACAATCGAGTGGATGGAAATGTCTTCCAGAAAGAAGTGGGGCGCCATGAGCGAAATACCCGCAACACGCGGATCGTCATGGCTCCCTGCGGAGATGGCGGCAATCGATGCGCCGTCGGAATGGCCGACGAGCACGCCATGCTGCATGCCCATGGCATCGAGGAGTGGCGGCAGGACATCGCGCGCCTCATCATGCATATAGGTGACCGGCCGCGGCAGCGGCACCGGGCTGGATTTGCCATAGCCGGCGCGCGAATATGCGAACACACCGAAACCGGTTGCCTCCGCCAGCCGTTCACGGAAACTGCCCCACAGGGCCGCGCTTCCAAGCCCTTCATGCAGCAGAACAAGGGTCGGCGCTTCGCCGGGCTGCGGGCCGGTGAAACTGTAGTCGAGCCTGTGACCGGCAACCGCAAGAAAACCTTCCGCTTCAAGGTGTCCGGCGTCCGCCATCAGGCGCCCTCGCGCAGCTTGAAGCGCTGGATCTTGCCAGTGGCGGTTTTGGGCAGGTCGTCGACGATCTCGATCCAACGCGGATATTTCCACATGCCTGCCGACTTCTTGACATGTTCTTTCAGGATTTCCTCAAGCCCATCGCGCGCGGCGCCCTCCTTCAGGATCACATAGGCCTTCGGTTTAAACAGGCCCTCGCCGTCCTTGGCCGGTACAACAGCTGCCTCGAGCACCGCCTCGTGACTGGATAGCGCCGTTTCGATCTCAAACGGGGACACCCAGATGCCGGAGACCTTGAACATGTCGTCGGCGCGGCCGCAGTATGTGTAGCGGCCCGATGCATCGCGTGTGTATTTGTCGCCGGTGCGGGTCCATTCGCCCTGAAAGGTGGCGCGCGATTTTTCACGCTGGTTCCAATATCCTTCCGCGGCAGAAGGGGCGTTGACATACAGTTCGCCAACTTCGCCGTCTTCGACCGGCTTCAAGTCCTCATCCAACAGACGCAGGCTGTAGCCTGGTACGGCAAAGCCGGAAGTACCGTAGACCACATTACCGGGCTTATTCGACAGGAAGATGTGCAGCAACTCCGTGGAGCCGACGCCATCGAGAATGTCCGAGCCGTAGCGCGCCTGCCATGCCGAGCCGACGTGCTCCGGCAACGCCTCGCCCGCAGACGCACTCATGCGCAATTTCGGCGATCCCTTGCGATCCTTGAGCGACGGATCGCCGAGCATGGCCGCGTAGAGAGTGGGCACGCCAAAGAACAGCGATGGCTCGTATTTCTCCATCATGTCGAACATCAGCGCCGGCGTCGGACGATCGGGATTGAGGATCGTCGTTGCGCCGACGGACATGGGGAAAGACAGCGCGTTGCCGAGACCATAGGCAAAAAAAAGTTTCGCCGCCGACAGGCACACATCGTCTTCGCGAATACCGAGAACACCCTTGGCGTAAAGTTCTGCCGTCGCCATCGGACTGGAGTGCACGTGCTTCGTTCCCTTTGGCATGCCGGTGGAGCCGGACGAATAAAGCCAGAAGGCGGGTTCATCGGCGCTGGTCGCAGCGGTTTCAAACTGATCGCCCTGCTGTGCAAGCAGGCTGGCGAACTCATGTTGGCCAACGCCGGGTTTGCCGTCGACAACGACGACATGTTCAAGTTCGGGAAGGCCCGGCAGGATCGGTTCCACCGTCGGCAAAAGCGCAGCCGAGACGAAAAGCACGCGGGCGCGGGAATCGGCCAGCATGTAGGCGTATTGCTCTGCGGGCAGCAGCGTATTCAACGGCACGGCGACAATGCCGGCGCGAATGGCGCCGAGGAAAGCAACAGGCCAGTCCACCGTGTCGAGCATGATCATCACTGCGCGATCTTCGCGGCGAAGACCCAGACCGTGGAGCATACTGGCGCATTGGCGCGTGGCTTTCTGCAATTCGCCGTAGGTCAGGGACCGTGACGGATCCCGGAAAGCCGTCTTGCCGCTCCGTCCCGCCTCAATATTGCGATCCAGCAATTCCGTGCATGCGTTGTAACTTGCCGCCATGTCCGTTTCCCCTCTCGCGCTTCTCCAGAGCGTTGCCTGCTTCCAATAGCGTGCCGGCTTCAGCTCACATCCGGTTGCCTGAGGCCATAATGCGTTTTTTGGCATAATGCAATATAATTCATGAAAAGCTGCTCTCACTGTTCTTGCCCGGGAGACGAGTATGTATTATTTTGCCGGAAACGGATGGAGTCATGGCCAGCAACAGATTGAAAGCGGACGCTTCACATAGCGGTCAGAATGTGGACTTGCGGGACAGGAAATTACAGGAGAGTGATCCGCCCGCATCCGGCAATGCGCAGGACGACGAGACCTATCTGGCGGAGCTGGGGGCGCGAGTGCGCCGTATTCGCGCCATTCGTGGCATGTCGCGCAAGGTGCTGGCACAATCATCAGGCATTTCGGAACGCTATATCGCCCAGATGGAAGCAGGCGCGGGCAATGTATCGATCGTGCTGCTACGCCGGATAAGCCGCGCGACCGGCGTGCGCGTCGAAGACCTGATCGCCGACATGCCCGACAGCTGGACCGCCATACGCGATCTGCTGGTCACCGCACAGCCGCAGGCGATCAAGGCGGCCAGGAACATACTATCCGGCAGAAGCCCGTCTCCGGAAAGTGTCGGCAGCCGGGCCAAACTGCCAAAGGTTCCGCGCATTGCGCTGGTCGGACTGCGCGGGGCCGGCAAATCCAGCCTCGGCAAACTGGCGGCCGAACAGACCGGCCTCGCATTCATGGAGCTGAACCAGGAAATAGAAAGCCACCATGGGCTTTCGGTAACCGAGATTTTCAAACTGTATGGACAGGAGGGCTACCGGCGGCTCGAACTGGCCTCGCTGCAGCGTATCATCGGCGGTGACGAACCTCTCATCCTGGCAACCGGCGGCGGTATCGTGGCAGATACGATGACCTACGACCTGTTGCGCAGCTCGTTCTTCACGATATGGATCAAGGCGCAACCGGAAGAGCACATGAGCCGCGTCCGCCAGCAGGGCGACTTGCGCCCGATGGCGAACGACCGGGCAGCCATGGAAGAGCTGCGCACAATTCTCAGCAGCCGCGAACCGCTCTATGGCCTTGCCGATGCGCAGCTGGACACCTCTGGGCGGGCCGTTGGGGAATGCACCATTGAACTTTCTGCGGCAATACGGGAGCGCTTTCCGGGAAAGAAGCAGGCTGCGCTGAGCTGATACATTAAATGCAATATAGTGCTTGAATTGAAGAAATTAGGCATTAAAGTGCATGACCGCAATTCGGCGGATGTTCCGCTGGCCGGGTTGAACCGGTGAAATGCGCGCCGGAATGGCGCATCGGGTTGCGCGGACACTGGTTTGACCGGACAATGTCCGAGAGGACAGTATTGGCTGGACTGTGTCCGGCAAGGCAATGGTCTGGCAGGGAAATTGCGCATTCCGTGCACTGCTGCCAAGGCACGTTTGACAAGGGAGGAAGGGCATGTCTTTCACAAAAGCAACAGCGGGCAAACTGGCGTTCGCCGCCGGCATCTCGATGGCAGCGTCGGCTGCCATGGCCGCCGATACAGTCAAAATCGGCTTCGTGACCACATTGACGACCGGAGCGGCCGTCATGGGTAACGACATGAAGAATTCGGTGATGATCGCCCTCGATCACATCGGTCACAAGATGGGTGGCAAGAAGGTCGAAGTGATTTTCGAAGACGATGGCTTCAAGCCGGAAACCGGCAAGCAGGCCGCCGACAAGCTGATCAAACAGCAGAAGGTCGACTTCGTTGCCGGCTATATCTGGTCGCATGTGCTGCTGGCGTCGCGCAAGACAGTTCTCGATTCCGGCAAGTTCCTGATTTCCTCGAACGCCGGCCCTTCGCAGCTGGCAGGGCGGCTGTGCCACAAGAACTTCTTCTCCACCTCCTGGCAGAACGACCAGACACCAATGGCCATGGGCGAAGTGCTGAACCAGAAGGGCGTCAAGTCCCTCTATGTGATGGCGCCCAACTACGCCGCAGGCAAGAACATGGTCACCGGCGTAGAACGCACCTTCAAGGGCAAGGTCGTCGGCAAGGACTTCACCAAATGGGGCAAGGACGCGCAGCTCGACTTCTCCGCCGAACTTGCGAAAGCCAAGGCATCGGGCGCACAGGCGATCTTCGTCTTCTATCCCGGCAAGGCCGGTGGCGCCTTCATCAAGCAGTACCAGCAGGCTGGCCTGCGTGGTAAGATCGATCTCTATACGGTATTTACCGTCGACTCTGTCACACTGCCCCTGTTGCAGCAGGCGAAACTAGAAGGCGTGCTGGGTTCCGAGAATACGATGTTCTGGGGTCCGGATCTCGACAATCCTGTGAACAAGAAGTTCGTCGCCGACTACAAGAAGAAGTTCGGTTCCTATCCATCTCACTACGGCGCGCAATCCTACGATTCGATCATGCTGATCAAGGCTTGCCGTCGATGCGGTGAAGGGCGATACCTCCAAGACCGACGCGATGCGCGCTGCCATGAAGAAGGCGGACTTCCCCTCCGTTCGCGGCAAGTTCAGTTACGGCAACAATCATATGCCAGTCCAGAACTTCTATCTGCGCAAGGTTGTGGCCGACAAGGACGGCAAGTGGACGACGTCGGTTACCAAGACGGTCTACACGAACCATCAGGACACCTATGCCAATCAGTGCAAGATGAAGTAATCTGCACAGGGAGCCGGCCGCGCCAGCGCGCCGGCTTCCGCAAAAACCTGGTTGGAGCGGTTCGGGTCGTCAGCGGCAGCCGGGACCGCCAATCCGGCCCTGGCAACAGCGCATATTCGCAACAGCTCATATTGCCATCCTGCTGCGCGCGTGAGCGGAACTGCCGGACGGCATTCTCCCGTCCATTCCCCTGCCTCAAGCGGAACGACAACCGGGCGGCAAGCCAGACGACACACCGGACGCAATGGACACTTCGCTCTTCATCATCCAGACCTTGAACGGTCTGCAACTCGGCGTGCTGCTGTTTCTTGTTGCGTCCGGGCTGACGCTCACCTTCGGCATCATGGACCTGGTGAACCTGGCGCATGGTTCGCTTTACATGATCGGCGCCTTCATCTGCGCCAGCATCACCCTGTGGACCGGGTCGTTCCTGATCGGCATACTGCTGGCGATACCGGCGACTGCGCTTGTCGGCCTTGCCGTCGAAATGACGGTGATCCGGAATCTGTATCCGCGTGACCATCTCGATCATGTGCTAGCCACCTTCGGACTCATCCTGTGTTTCGACACGCTTGTGCAGATCATCTGGGGACCGGAAGGCATTGCCGTGCCACTTCCGAAGTGGATGGACGGACAGGTGTTGCTGCCGGGCGGCGTGGTCTTCGCGTCCTATCGCCTGATCATCATCGGTGTCGGGCTGGCGATCGCAGCAGGTCTCTATTTCCTGGTCGTCCACACACGTATCGGCATGCTGATCCGGGCCGGCGCTTCCAACCGGACGATGATCAGTGCGCTGGGCATCAATATCAAGGCGCTGTTTACCGGCGTGTTCGCCGTCGGCGCCTGCCTGGCGGGCCTTGCCGGAATGCTGGTCTCACCGATAACCGGCACCTCTATCGGCATGGGTAACGAGATCATTATCACCGCCTTTGTCATCATCATCGTTGGCGGCATCGGATCGATGAAGGGCGCTTTCGTGGCTGCCATCCTAATCGGACTGATCGATACGCTCGGCCGGTCCTATCTCGACGACGTGTTCAAGCTCGTCATGAATGCGGAGGTTGCAGAGACCGCAGCGCCTGCCCTGTCGGCGATGCTCATTTACATCATCATGGCGCTCATTCTCGCCTTCCGGCCGCAAGGCCTGTTCCCGCCGAAGACGCGGTAAGGAGCCCTGGCGACATCATGAGCATCCAGCAGACAGAACAAAGCAAGCCGTCTTCCGCAGGTCCAGGAGCCGCCAGCCGCAGCGGCCAGCGGCTGAATGCCGAGCGGATTATCACGCTTATCATCCTTGCCGCGCTGATCGTCGTTCCAGTGGCCGCCTACTACGGCGATGCGCGATACTGGGTCGACCTGGCGACTCGCTTGGTGATCCTGTCAATTGCCGCGACCGGCCTTAATTTCATTCTCGGCTACGGCGGGATGATTTCCTTCGGACACGCAGCCTTCATCGGCCTTGGCGCCTATGCAGTCGGCATTCCGGTCTTTCATTCCATCAACGACGGCTTTCCGCTGATTGCATCCAACAACGGCTTCCTGCACTTCGTCCTCGCCATGGCCGTCTGCGCGGTGTTCGCGCTGCTGACCGGCGCAATTTCGTTGCGCACGCGCAGCGTGCATTTCATCATGATCACCATGGCCTTCGGCCAGATGACCTATTTCGCCATCGTCTCCATAGAGAAATACGGCGGCGACGACGGGTTGACGATCGACTTGCGCTCGGAATGGCCGCTTATCACGTTCGATCACCCGCTCGTTCTGTACGGTTTCTGCCTCGCGTCGCTGTTCGTGGTTATGTATCTCGTCCACCGCATGGTGAATTCACGCTTCGGCATGGTGCTGCAGGGAGCGAAGCAAAACGAAGAACGGCTGCGGGCGCTCGGCATCAATGTCTACAACTATCAGCTCACAGCCTATGTCATATCCGGGATCATCTGCGGCTATGCCGGGGCGCTGCTAGGCAATTTCACGACTTTCATCTCGCCGGAAATGATGGACTGGACACGCTCGGGCGAACTCATGTTCATGGTTATTCTCGGGGGCGTTTCATTCCTGTTCGGCCCGCTGATCGGCGCAGCGGTTTTCCTTCTGCTGGAGGAAAGCCTGTCGCGGTTCACCATCCACTGGCACCTGCCCTTCGGCGTCCTGCTGATCCTCTCCGTGCTGTTCATCAGGGGCGGATTGAGCGGACTGCTGCAAAAGCTGGGAGGCGCCCGTGACCGCTGACGCCATGGCGCCAATCCTCAGAATCGAAAATCTCTGCAAATCCTTTGGCGGCGTAACGGCGACCGATGCCGTGGGGCTGGAGGTTCTTCCGGGTGAAACCCATGCCATCATCGGCCCCAATGGCGCCGGCAAGACGACGCTGATTTCGCAATTGTCCGGACTGCTCATGCCGGACAGCGGCCATGTCTATTTCAAGCAGTGCGACATAACCCGGCTGGCGGCGCACAAGCGTGCACATGCAGGGCTGGCGCGCTCGTTCCAGATCACCTCGGTTTTCATGCAGATGAGCGTCCTCGACAATGTCGCCCTGTCTGTACAGGCGCGGGCGGGACATTCGTTCCATTTCTGGACGCCGGCCCGGACGATCCGCAAGCTGCGCGAACCAGCGATGGAAAAGCTGGAAAAGGTCGGCCTGCAGGACCGGGCCGGAGATATCACCTCATCACTCTCGCACGGCGAACGGCGGCAGCTGGAAGTCGCCATGGCGCTTGCTTCGGAGCCCGACCTGCTGCTGCTGGACGAACCCATGGCGGGTGTCGGTACGGAGGAATCGGCGCGCATGGTGGACATGTTCAAGAGCCTGCACGGCATGACCATGCTGCTTGTCGAACATGACATGGATGCCGTCTTTGCACTCGCCGATCGTATTTCCGTACTGGTCTATGGACGGGTGATCGCTACCGGCACGCCGGATGAAATCCGTTCCAACCAGGATGTCGTACGCGCCTATCTCGGGGAGGAGACGTGATGCTGAACGTAACCGACCTGCAGGCCGGATATGGCGCAAGCCAGACGCTGTTCGGCATTTCGCTAGAAGTGAAGTCGGGCGAGGTTGTCGCGCTGCTCGGCCGCAACGGCATGGGCAAGACAACCACGATCAATTCGATCATGGGCATCGTCAAGCCGATGAGCGGCGACATCCGTTTCGAGGATACAGCCATTTCCGGCGCGCCGTCTTACAGGATCGCCCGCCTAGGCCTCGGGCTGGTTCCCGAAGGCAGGCAGATATTTCCCAATCTCACGGTGCACGAAAATCTCGTCTCGATAGCATCGAACCGGCGCAAGGATCCCTCACCCTGGACGCTGGAACGCATCTACGCGATGTTTCCCAATCTGGCAGCGCGGCGCAACTCCATGGGCAATCTCCTGTCCGGCGGCGAACAGCAGATGCTGGCTGTCGGCCGGGCGCTGATGACGAATCCGAAACTGCTGATCCTGGACGAGGCAACCGAAGGGCTTGCGCCGCTGATACGGCAGGACATCTGGAACTGCCTGCGCACGATCCGCGACGACGGCCTGTCGATCCTCGTGGTCGACAAGAACATCAATGAGCTGGAGAAGCTTGCCAACCGACACTACGTTCTGGAAAAGGGCAAGGTTGTCTGGACCGGCACATCCGACGATCTGAAGAACAACAGGGACATCCAGCATCGCTACCTTGGCGTCTGATTGACGGGGCCGGGGCGAACAGTCCATCACCGGAGGCGACCTGCAGCCATGAGCAGCACCGATAACGCGAACCCAGTCATCACCCGCAGGGACGATGGCGCCATAGCCATTCTAACAGCCGACAATCCCCCGGTGAATGCGACATCTCTTGCCGTGCGTTCCGGCCTGAAAGCGGCAGTCGAAACGGCTGATGCAGACCCTGCCATTGGCGCTATCGTCATTGCATGCGCAGGCCGCACGTTCTTCGCAGGTGCAGACGTCAACGAATTCGGCAGGCCGCCGCAAAAACCGATCCTGTTCGAGCTGTGCAACGCAATTGAAGCCTGCAGCAAACCGGTTGTTGCAGCCTTCCACGGCACGGCGCTTGGCGGCGGGTTCGAGATTGCGCTTGCGTCGCACCAGCGCATCATGAAGGCCGATGCGCGCGCCGGCATGCCGGAAGTGCTGCTCGGCCTGACGCCGGGCGCAGGCGGCACCCAGCGACTGCCGCGGCTCATCGGACTGCCAGCAGCGCTGGACCTCATCACCAGCGGTCGCCAGATCAAGGCGCAGGAAGCGTTAAAACTCGGCTCCATCGACGCCATTGCCGAAAGCGATCTTCTTGGTGAAGCCATCGCCATGGCGCGTGCAGCCATCGGCAAGCCGATCCGCCGCAGCGGCGATCTCGATGTGCCTGCCTATGACGCCGCAGCGGTGGAGGAGCAACTGGCAGCGGTAAAGAAGAAGGCGCGCGGCCAGACTTCGCCGGTCGAAGCCGCAACGCTGGTGATGAACGCCGTCAAGGGATCGACGCAGGAGGGGATTGCCGCCGAACGCGAAGCCTTTCTGCGGCTCATGGATACCGAGCAATCGAAAGCCCTGCGCCACATCTTCGCCGCCGAACGGCAGGCGCTCAAGATCGACGGGCTCGATCTTTCGTCGGCCCGCGAAGTCCGGCACATCGGCGTTGTCGGAGCGGGTATCATGGGGTCTGGAATATCCATCGCCATGGCGGATGCCGGCTACTCGGTCACTGTCGTCGAGCGCGACGAAGAGGCTGCCTCGAAAGGACGCGAGCGGATCGGCGGCACCTATGCACGTACTGTTAAATCTGGCCGTATTGCGCAAGCCGTTGCGGACGAGCGCCTTGCCCGCATCAATGTCGGCCACGATGCGAACGCCTTTACAAATTGTGACCTTGTGATCGAAGCGGTTTTCGACGACCTGCAGGTGAAGCAGGAACTGTTCGAACGACTGTCCGGCATCGTGCGCGATGATTGCATTCTTGCCACTAACACGAGCTACCTGAACCCCAACGACATCGCCGCCCATGTTGCGCACAAGGAACGCGTGGTCGGCATGCACTTCTTCGCGCCTGCGAATATCATGAAACTGCTGGAAGTGGTCCGGGCCGAACACACTGCGCCAGAGGTCCTCGCCACGGCAATTGCGGTTGGCAAGAGGCTCGGCAAGCAATGCGTTGTCGCAGGCGTCTGCACCGGCTTCATCGGCAACCGCATCTACGCCAGCTACCGCAAGCAGTGCGAATTCATGCTGGAAGAGGGCGCGACACCCACAGAGATCGATGCAGCGATGGAAAGTTTCGGCCTGCCGATGGGGCCGTTCCGGGCCTTCGATCTGTCCGGGCTCGACATTTCATGGGCGCTGCGCAAACGTCAGGCCGCAACACGTGATCCGGCAGCGCGCTATTGCGTCATTCCCGATCGCCTGTGCGAAGCCGGGCAGTTCGGACAGAAGTCCGGCGCCGGCTATTACAATTACGCCTCCGGCAAGCCGGTTCCCGATGCAAAAGCGGCAGATATCATCGAGCAGGCGGCCAAGGAAAAAGGCCTGCCGCGCAAGACTTTCTCGGCAGACGACATTCGTCGCAGGTTGATCGCGGCCATGGCGAACGAAGGCGGCAAGGAACTGGAGGAAGGCGTAGCGCTGCGCGAATCCGATATCGATCTCGTGTTCACCAACGGCTACGGATGGCCGAAGTGGCGCGGTGGTCCGATGTTCCAGGCGCGGGTTATGGGTCTGGAAAAGATCGTCGCCGAGGTGCGCGAGATGCAGGCGCGCGATGGCAGCGAGTTTACGCTTTCCAGCTGGCTTGAAGCGCAGGCGCAAAGCTAGTTGCCGCATCAGGCCTGCGACTTATCACTTGTTTTAGCAATTCCCCTGTTTGCCATTTATCCGGCAAGGCGTCATGATTTGCGCAATGATGCTGGCTGGCCTGTGCTTGCCAGATAACACGCGACCAGGGAGGAAGCGATGAACAAGACCTCAGCCACCAATGGCCCTGTGGACATACATGCCCACTTCATCCCTCGCGACTACCTCAAGACCCTTGAAGCGGAGGGCATTGCGACAGTCGATGGATATCCGCTGCCATCCTGGGACCGGGACATCGCCATCCGCCTGATGGAGCGGCGCGGCCTGCTGGCACAGGTGATTTCCGTGTCGGCGCCGGGCGTGGATGTCATCCCCACAGCAAAGCTGAATTCTGTCGTGCGCGCTGCAAACGAGGAAGCTGCCGAGATTGCCGGATGGCGGCCGGACAGGTTTGGTGCCTTTGCGATGCTGCCATTGCCGGATATCGATGCAACGTTGCGCGAGATCGAATATGCCTTCGATACCTTGAAGCTCGATGGCGTAGGATTGTACACCAACGTTCAGGGACGCTATCTGGGCGATCCTAAATTCAAACCGGTCTTCGAGGAATTGAACCGCCGCAACGCGACGATCTTCATTCACCCCGTGGCGCCGCCCGGCTTTGAAAATCTCGATACCGGATTGCCTGCGCCCACAATCGAATACCCCTTCGATACGACACGCACCGTCATGACTCTCGTTGGCTCCGGTACCATGGACGCCTGCAAGGATCTGAAAATAATTCTGCCTCACGGCGGCGGTACGCTGCCATTTCTGGCGCTGCGGACCTCACTGCATCTGGCGCGGTTTTCGGAGCATCTGTCAGGGAAGACTGCCGAGGACGTGCTTGCGCAATACCGATCGTTCTATTTCGACCTGACCGCGGTATCGCATCCCTATGCGATCGATGCGCTTTTGACACTTGCGCCGCCGGACCGCATTCTCTACGGATCCGATCATCCCTTCATGCCTGAAAGCGTTGCCGATACCGGCTTCACTTTCTTAAACGACAAGAGCATTCCCAGCGGCGAACGGCTGTCGGATCTTGTTGTCGCAAATGGCAACCGGCTTTTCCCGCGGTTTTCCGCTAAATGATTACCGCAATGCTGGATCGAGGCGCAGACTATCCGGCAGCCTTTGCAACGATTTCCTGCGCATCGCCCTCGTCGCCGCACCAGGCGATGAACTGATCCGGGCGAACGAGGATGAGGCGTACTTCAAACGCCTTGCTGTCGCCATCGAAAGAATCGCGGACAACGGTCAATGGCATGCCTTTGTCCTTTGCAGCCGCCTCGAAGGAAGCAACGGAATCTTCACTGGCATCGAATGAAAACAGGGTGTAGCCCTGCCCCAACGCTTCGAAGACGTTTCTGCCATCGGATAGTTTCAGCGGCGCAAGATGATGTCCTGCACGTGCCTTCATCATGTGCTGGCCGTGGGCGGAACATTTACCGCCGACGGGTCCGCAAACGACTGGCGAGCCTTCGTAATTGGGTTCGTAGCTCTGGACAATCTTGCCGAGATCGCCAGTCGCATGAGCCTTCCAGGCTTCGTCAAATCCGGTCCTGTCGACTTCCGGATCATACCGTTCCAGAAACGCCCGCTCACGCTTGATACGGCCGGCAATGAAATCCTCGCCGACATCGCGGAAGACGGAACGGCGTTCCAGATCGTAGGACTCGAGCAGCGTTTCTCCGCCCCATCCATCAAGACGAGCGGCAAGTTTCCATCCCAGGTTCATTGCGTCTTCCAGCCCGTTGTTGACGCCGAAGCCACCATAGGGGGGATGGGTATGGGCTGCATCACCGGCGATGAAGGCACGCCCGGCACGATATTTTTCCGCCAACGAGACGCGAAGATCCCAATAACCGATATGATCGAATTCACATTCGAACGGCAGGCCAGCAGCCTCCTCGATCAGCGCCTTCACATCGGCATCGGAAAGCTTGCGATCCTTGGGAACCGGCATGTGGAAGAACCATCCCTCGCCAACGTCGATGCGGCCGAAGAATTTCCAGTAGCCTTTCTGCGCCGGATCGATTGCACGATAGGTAGAGCGGTCCGGAAAACGCTTGAACGCTTCATGCAGCTGTT
>JAPOIA010000260.1 GCA_029979185.1 Alphaproteobacteria bacterium
GCGAGAACACGCGAGCACCGATCAGGATAAAGACCACGAAACAGGACAGTTTGGCGGTCACGTCCATTGCCTGCTTCATAAGGTCGAATGTCAGGCGTCGTTTCGCAAGGGCGAGCAGCAATGCGCCGGTAGCGCCCATGGCGCCGGCTTCCGTTGGTGTTGCTATGCCGATGAAGATCGTTCCCAGCACCAGGAAGATCAGGGCCAGCGGCGGTGTGAGGACAACAATCACGCGCTCGGTAATCTGCGCCATCACATGCAGGTTCGTCAGGCGGTTTACGAGAGCCGCCGCATAGAGCAGTCCGACACCGATGAGCGACGACCAGACCACGGCATTGTCGGCCGCCATGGCGGGAAATTCCACGCGGAACCATTTGAAGGCCAGATAGCCGGCGATGATGGCCAGACCGATAGCAGCGCCGGTGTTCATGCGCGGCGATGTCATCGCGTTCCAGCGGTTGCCAGTAAGGAGCCTCAGCGCCAGCAGCAGGGCTGCACCGGCCAGCGCGATTGCGCCATGAATATTGTCGGACAGCTCCGGAACCTTGAAACCTGCAGCGTCTGCAATTGCCAAAGCGGCCCACAGCAGGAAATAGATCAGCGCGGTTGCAAAGGCCGCAAATCCGATCACGGAAAATACGCCTTGCCGCGTCGCCTTGGCGGGATCCTCGGGCAGAGTACGGGCTTCTTTCGGCAGGGCGGGCGCGGCTTCAGGTTTGAACAGCGTTACCAGCACCACCCAGCCTGCATAAAGCATGGTCAGGATAAAGCCAGGAATGAAGGCGCCCTTGTACATGTCGCCGACCGAGCGGCCGAGCTGGTCTGCCATGACGATAAGAACCAGGGATGGTGGAATAATCTGCGCCAGCGTTCCGGAAGCGGCAATAACGCCGCTGGCCAGTTTCCGGTCATATCCGTAACGCAGCATGATCGGCAGCGATATCAGCCCCATCGAAATGACCGATGCGGCCACGACACCGGTTGTCGCCGCAAGCAGCGCACCGACGAAAATAACAGCGAACGCCAGTCCGCCGCGGATCGAGCCGAATAATTGTCCGATAGTATCGAGAAGATCTTCGGCCATGCCGGTGCGTTCGAGTATCAGCCCCATGAATGTGAAGAACGGAATTGCCAGCAGCGTTTCGTTGTTCATCACCCCGTATATTCGCTCGGGCATGACGCCCAGCAGCGGCCAGTCGAGACTGACCGTACCTTTCGAATACGGGGCCAGTTCGACTCCGATAAAGAAGAAAAGTAGGCCGACTGCGGATAGCGAAAACGCAACGGGATAGCCCAGGAGCAGAAACAGAACGAGCGCCGCAAACATGATGGGCGCGAGATTTTCCGCGATGAATGCGATCATGATTGCGCTCCGCCGGTCTTGTGGATGACGGGCGTCTCCGGATCAATGTCAGGTGGGGCCGTGTGCCCGCCCTTGCCGGCAAAGGGATCGTCGATCAGTCCCTGCATGATGGCGATGCGTTTGATCAGCTCGGATACGCCCTGCAGCAGAAGCAGCGCAAATCCCACCGGGACGAGCAGCTTTGCCGGCCAGATGATCAGGCCGCCGGCACTCGCCGAAATTTCCCCCGATGTAAAGGCGCGCAGGAAGAACGGTACGCCCAGCCACACCATCATGATACACAGAGGCATGAGGAACAGCAGATGGCCAATGATATCGATTATATTGCGGGTTCGCGGCTTCAGCCGCGCGTTGATGATGTCGATGCGGATATGTTCGTTCTGTTGCAGCGTATAGGCCGCGCCCAGCAGCACCACAGCTCCGAAAAGATACCATTGCAGCTCCAGCCAGGCGTTGGAACTGGCGTTGAACATGTATCGGGACAGCGCATTCAGCGAAGACACCAGGACCGCTATGAAAACCAGCCAGCCCATCAGCTTGCCGATGCGGAAGTTCGCCCAGTCAATCGCCCGGCTGAAATTCAGTAATGTGCTCATGCCCCCCCACCAAAGCCGCCTCTATGGCTGCGCTCGCAGGCTGATTGCTGCAAGCTCAGACTGGTCTGATATTAGGTCCGGGCGGGCAGCGAATGCAATTGTCTCTGCTATCACTGGCCGGTTCCGCTGGCTACTGAACTAAGGTTCAGGAGGGGGACTGGCGGGCAGCCGCCTGCCGCGCAACGCGCTCGCGATGCAGCATGTACAGGCCGCAGCCGACGATCAGGCCTATGCCGGTCATCGCGAGGGCATCCGGCACCTGCCCCCAGACCGCCCAGCCAATCAGGATTGCAAAGGCGACGCTGGCGTAGCGAAAAGGGGAGATGGCTGACGTTTCCGCTGTACGATAGGCAAAAATGACGAGATAACAACCGATTGCCACGCTCGTTCCAGCGCCGATCAGTACCATCCAGATGCTGAAATCGGGCATCACCCAGGACTCGAACGGCGCCAGTAGCAGGCCGCCGACGGCCATGCCGCCGAGCGAGGCAAAGGTCACGACCTGACCTGGTACGACAGGCGGGATGACCCTGCTGGTCAGATCGCGGCCTGCCACCATCAGCGCTGCAACGAGCGCCAGCGCCATAGCGGGTTCCAGGCCCTGTGGCGAGGGTTTGATAACCAGCGCCACGCCGATGAACCCTATGAAAACGGCCGCCCAGCGCCGCCAGCCAACCGGATCGCGCCAGACCAGCGCGGCAAAGGCCGTAATCATGATCGGCGCCGATTGCAGCACGCTGAAGACGATGGCGAACGGGGCAAGACTGAGCGCGATCACGTAGACCACGATAAATATGGCCTCGAAAGACGTTCGCTGGAGTACGCGCGGATGGAAGATCTTGCCAAGGCCTGTCAGCGGTCCGCGCATGCGGAAAAAGGCTCCCAGCAAGACGATGCCGACAAGACTGCGAAAGACGATAATCTCGGAAGGTGGCAACTTGGCTGTCGCGACCTTCATGAGCGCGTCTGTGGCTGTGAAGCCTACCATCGCGCCAATCATGGCCAGGATGCCTCGGGTATTGGCGCCGGCGCTCACGCCTTGCTGCATACTCATTGGGTCGTCTTTGCTGTCGCGCCGGAGCGGCGCTGTCTGGATCAGGTGCTGAGAAACTTCACATCCGTTCCTTCTAACACCGCGCAGCTTAATTTGCCCTAGGAATAGGCGCCGGTATCAACATTTATTCTGCCGGGATGATTTTCCGCGTGTTCTACCGCCGTATGGCTGTGGACGATCTTCTTGGACATCAGTCCTTCATGCGCCAGGAATTTTTCCCGGACCCACATAAGATCCTGATGGTGCTGGCGGTCAAGCGGCCGCTCCGGGTCGACGCCCGCATGGCAGAAGAAATAGTCGCCCGCCTGATAGCTTGCCCGCGTGTCTAGCCCCCTTGTTCTGTACCAGTGATTTGTCGGTTCACTAAGATTGTTTCGGGCACTGGCGGACGCATACCGAGGGCATGATGGGGCCGGATGTGGTTGTATTGGCGGAGCCATTGGTTGATGACGGCTTGGGCCTGCCTGGTGGTGGCGAACCATTCGGCATTCAGGACTTCCCGGCGAAGGGTTCCATTGAAGCGTTCGTTGTAACCGTTCTCCCATGGAGAGCCCGGGTAGATATGGATAGGTTGGATGCCGACACTGACGAGCCATTCCTTGAAAGTCGAAGATGTAAACTCGGGCCCGTTGTCAGACCGTATGTACTCCGGCTTGCCACGGTTGATAAGCAGCGGATAAAGGGCATCCAGGACCTCTGCCGAACCCATCTTGGTGGCAACCGTCACGCATAGGGCCTCACGAGTGTACTCGTCCAGGACGGTGAGCATCTTGTAGGGCCGGCCGTTGCTGAGCTTGTCATGGACGAAGTCCCCCTCTCGGCGTCGCTTCGCTTGCCTGCCGGGCAGCGATAGACCAGACGTGGTTGGGGTATTGGGGTCTCAGGCGGATAATCGACGCATCATGGTGATATAGGCGCTTGCGGCGCTTGTGCCGGTGCGGCAGTTGCAGTCCTTCCTCACGCCAGATGCGCGCGACTTTCTTGTGATTGACCGACCAGCCCTCGGCCCGCAGAAGTTCCCCGACCTTTCTATATCCATAGCGGCCATACTGTTTAGCCAGTCGGATCAGGGCCAGCCGCAGTTCGTCCTCGTTCTTGGGACCCACCTCGTAGCGCAGGGTGCTAC
>JAPOIA010000261.1 GCA_029979185.1 Alphaproteobacteria bacterium
GCATCTTCTTCAGGCCGGGCGCCTCGCTGGGCCGCAACAATACTTCGTGATCCAGCCGCTGCATCAGGAACGGCACCCAGGCGAGGCCGCTCTCCACCCATAGAACCTTCAATTTCGGAAAGCGCTCAGGCAGCGCGTTGATGATCCAGTTGGTCATGTGTATCAGGTTGTAATGCACAAACGACAGAGCGTGCATGGATACAAACCGGTTGAGTTGCGCAAAGGATGGATCGTCCCAGTGGGGGCCGGCATGGAAGACCAGCGGCTTGCCGGTTTCCTCGATCATCGAATAGAGCCGCATGTACTGGTTATGATGCACCGGCTTGTGGCGCACGGCGCAGATGGTGAAACCGACGATCTGAGGATTGCTTCCGAATTCGCGGACAATGCGCTCGCTCTCGTCGACATTGTTCAGTGGCAGATAAGCAAGGCCAATGAACCGCTTGTCTTCCGGCAGGACCATTTCGCTAAGCCAGCGGCAATAGGCCCGCGCCAGATAGATCTCGATGTCCTCCATCGGATTCATGCCCAGGTGCAGCATGGCCGTCGGGAAGATCACCTGGTAATCGCAACCCATGGTGTCGATGCTGCGGCGCATGATCTGGGCGAAGGGATGACCGTGCGTTTCCGGGTCGTCGACCTTTTCGCCGGGGCCGGACTGGTGGGGCACGCGGCCCGACAAGGCCTGAAAGCTCATACCCGGCTGCATGTTGATCAGCGGGGCACGCAGGCCTGACTTGAGCTGCAACTCGCCGATGTCACGCAGGACGTCGTTTTCCATGAAACTGAGCAGCTCGCCAAAAAAGCGCCCTTCCTGAAGGTGGGCATCGACATCGACGATCAGCTCGCAGTCTTCGTAGCGTTCCGCCTGCCGGGCGGCAGCCGCCAGATAATCGCGCGTATCGCTGGCGGCGCTCATCTCCTTAAGCTCGCGCACCTCGCCTGCGGCAAAGTTTCCAATTTCGTCGGGCATGACAGGCCTCCGGCTTTTTAATGTTCGGCTTATCACCGAATCTTCGGCAACTGAATAAAGCCCCAGGGACTCGGCACTTCGCCTATCGGCACCTCGATCAGGGTCGGCTCGTTGCTGGCGATGGCTTTTTCGAGCACGGGGCGCAATTCTTCCGCCGTTCGCACGCGATGTCCAGCCATACCGTAACTGTCGGCCAATTTTGGAAAATCGGGATTGAGCAGGTCGGACGCAATGACGCGATTGCCATGCTCTTCCTTCTGCATGCGCCGGACATTCCCATAGGCGCCATCGTTGAAAACGATGAAGACGGGCGCAATCCGGTGACGAACCGCAGTCGACAATTCCTGTATGTTATAGCCGAAGCCGCCATCGCCGGAAATGCAGATGACTGGTGTATCACCAACCGCGTGTTTGGCGCCCAGCGCAGTCGCAACGCCCCAGCCTAGCGTTCCCTGGAAGCCGGAGTTCAGGAAGGTCCGTGGCTGATACACTGGATAGGCGATGCGGGACACGTAGCCGACCTGGGTCAGATCGTCGATCAGGATGCCGTTTTCCGGCAATACATCGCGAATGACGCGCAGGAGCGAAAGTTGCGGTTCGAGACCCGCCACTTCCGCCTCGAAGCGCCACTTGCGGTCTGCAAGCGCCTCCAGCCGCGCCCTGGTATCAATGGACTTGCCGGCCAGCAATTCGTTGATCGCGGCAACGGCTGCTTTGGAATCGGCATTCAGCCCCAAATCCATCTTCGGAAACTTGGTCAGCTCCGAAGGGTCAATGTCGATGCGCAGCACCTGCATCGCGTCGTCGGTGCCCCATGTCATGATCGGCAGTTGCATGTGCGAGGCGATGCCGATGGCCAGATCGGTAGTTTTCCACAATTCATGCGCCGCCGCCTGGGTGATACTGAGCGGATGGCGTGCATCGAGAATACCGCGGCCCATACGGTGGCCAACAACCGGAGCACCGATCTTCTCGGCCAGAATGCGCACCTCTTCAGCGGCGTGTATGGCGCCGCTGCCGACGAAGATGATCGGACGCTCCGCCTTAGCGATCAGCTCTGCGGCGCGTTCCAGTTCGTCTGGCAGGGACTGCGGCGGCTCGTTAAGCGGAAGCGGAGCAACGGGGCCAACATCCGTTCGTCCACCCAATACATTGACCGGAAGCTCCAGCCCGACGGGGCGGGCGCGGCCGGAATTGAGCGCCTGAAAGGCGGCGGCGACCTTGGCGGATGCCTCGCCTGGATTTTCGATACGCGCGGCCCATTTCGTCAGTTGCGCCATGACCGACAACTGGTCGGGAATTTCGTGCAGCAGGCCGTAGCCCTTGCCAATGGTAGGCACCGGGTTCTGCCCGGCCAACGCTACAACCTTTGCGTTGACCGCCCAGGCTGTGCACAGGGCTGCGGTAGAATTCAGGAACCCCGGCCCCGGAACAACGGAATAGGCGGCCGGCTTGCCGGTCGCCATGGCCGCGCCAAGCGCCATGTATCCAGCGCCCTGTTCGTGGCGGGTGTGTATGGGCTGTATGGCGCCGGAATCGAACAGGGCATTGAACAGGTGATCACTCTGCACGCCGGGCAGACAATATAGCGTATCGATTCGATGAGCTGCGAGCGCGCCGACAATGGCATCGCCTCCCGACATATCCATCATCTATTTCCTCCGGCGGGGCAGACCGCCCGCGCGATCAATCTCTTGCTTCGAAACTCAGATTGAACGACTGGGGCTGCGCTGTCCAGCCCGCAGATGCGGGCCGCAGGCTGGAAGCCGGTTGAATGACGGGAAAGCCGGCAACGGTGTAGCCGTCCCCGGCGCCGGGCAGGCCTATTGCTCGCGCTTGTAGGGTCCCAGCGTCTTTATTGCCGTCTCGACAAAGCTACGATCGAGTATCTGCGCCACCTCGATCTTGCCCTTCACCATCCCGATCTTCTTGGAGAAGGCCAGATCCATCTCAACGCTCCTGATATTGAAATTGCCGTCAGGATCCATGAAGGTCGGGGTGATCGTCGCCAACAACTTCTTGTCTTTGAGAGTGGAATATTGCGCGAGGATAGCGATCACATCCGCGGATGTTTTGCCTTTCAGTTTTCCTTCGGCGATGGCGGAATTGTAATAGCGCACCCCACGGATGTAGGTATTCATGAACTTCTGCGCGACATCCTTGCGCTTTGTCATGAAGGCATCGCTGAACATGATCGAGCCTACGTCCATGTTGTTGCGTACTTCGGCCACCGGCATCAGTTCGCGCACCAGGTCTTTTGCAATAGCCTGCGTCTTGAAAGGTTCCGGCAGGACGCTGGCATCGATACCCTTGTTCTGGTAGGCGGCAAGTTGTGCGGGGATGCCGAGATATGCCGTATTCACGTCCTTGATGGACTTGCCGGCCTTCTGCATGGCTTCGTCCAGCGTGGCATTGTCGACAGCGCCTGGCCCGGTCAGCGCGAACTTCTTGCCGACCAGATCGGCAACCGATTTGACCTTGCCGGAATCAATCAGGTCCTTGCGTACAACGATACTCTGGAAAGACTGGCCGAGGACATTGCGGCCCTTGCTGGCGACGACCTTTACCTTTATGCCGCGCAAAACCGCATTATACAGGCCGGCCGAGATAACTCCCGTACCGACGTCAATATCGCCGGTCGACAGCGGCCCGATCATGCGCGCGCCGGAATCCATGCGGATCGTTTCAACATCGAGACCCGCCTCCTTGAACCAACCCTTGGCCTGGGCGATGTAAATGCCGGCATCGGACGTACCACCGATGATAGCGACCTTTACCTTGTCGGCGGCTGATGCGCTTGATGCCAGCACCAATAGCGCAGCAGCCGAAGCAACCGCGCGCAACCCGTTTTGCAAAACCATTTATGCCTCCTGGAGAGATCCGGCACCCGAGCAAGAACTGCACACAGGCCAGAAGCCCCGCGCGTTTCGCCTTGTACCGGACCGAATGCAGCCATGCACTTCCGGCGCTGCTGCGAGGCAACCATATCATTGGCCGCGACAGTCCGTCAGTAGGCGTCGTGCAGCCACGCGATTAAAATTTTGTAATGAAGCGGAAGTAACAACCGATTTCAAATTATGTCTTGATACGATTCAATTAACGGAAACAGAAATGGCGACCCGAGGATCGCC
>JAPOIA010000262.1 GCA_029979185.1 Alphaproteobacteria bacterium
GGTCGTGTAGAACAGAACGTAGGGCTTCGCGGAATAGGGATCGCGCAGGATGCGGATCCCCATACGGTCGACGATGAGATAGCCGCGCTGGAAATCACCGAATGCAATAGCCGGTGCGTCCGCTGCAATGTCCGGCATATCCTCGCTCTCAACCACATTGAAATTCATCAGCGTGGCCTGCTGTCCGGCACCGGCCGGCGGAGCCAAGATGTAGTCGCCGCCAGACATCTTGAGCTTTCGCACGGCAGCCTGGGTCTTGCGGTTCATGACGAAGCGGCCGTTCTGGCGATATCCGGCGCGAGCGGAATAGACCAGATCGACGAGGTCGTCTGACGGATTGGCCGCGGCGAAATCACCGGCAACGCCTGTAGCGACATATCCGATGGAGCCCCAGGACCAGGCGCTGGCATCGACGCGCGGATAGTTGAGAATTCCAGATGGCTTGTTGACGCCATCGCCGTTCACTAAGGCAGCGCTTTCCTACTCGGCGAACACCGTATCGATTTCATCTGCGATCCACTGTTCGACATTCACGGCAGCGTCGTCGAGCAATGTCTACGTGGCAGCTGGCATAGCATACAGTTCCATGGCCGGGAAGGTCAGATCGGAAAGCTGCTAGCTTGCACTCTGCGGACACGGGTCGGATTCAGCCACCCATCCGGATGCAGGACCGCTGGCGGAAAATGCCTTGCGGAAGCTCGCCGTCGAGATCTCCCGCACCGAAGCGATCGAACGAATTGGCGAAACGGCTGCCATGCGCTGGAGGATCTCGCGTTCAGCCGGCGACGGCACGAGGTAACCACCGTCGGGGCAGGAACCGGCCGACAGCGCCTTTTCCTCAAGGGCCTTCAGGCCGTTGCTCTCGCCGGAGCGCATGTAGGCGTGGAAGGCCGCCTTATGCTCGCGGCTATCGATGTCGCGGCCGGCTGCATCATCACGGCCCATACCAGGACGGGCGCGCTCGATCGCGATGCGATCCATTCGCGCCATGGTTTGATCCAGGGCGCTGTCGATGCGCGCAAGCTTTTCCTCGGTGAGTATGTCGGCAGACAGCCGCGCTTCCATCTGATCGAGACGGCTGTCATTGGTTTCGCGGAACGCGGCAAACGCGCGATGCAGATCATCGACGGCGCCGGCGATATCCTGGGCTGCGGATTTGATTTCCATACCTGGTTCTCCTGATACTATGGGAAGGGATTTTAGCTTCATCTCATGAGGGAGACTGTGCGGCGCAGGGCGCGCAAGCAGCGCGCTTCAACACCGGTGGTGGCTGGGCCGTCGGAAACGAATGACCCGCGCTTGACGGCGTCAACGCGGGCCTGTGGCAGCATCGGAAATGTCACGAGCGATATCTCCCAAAGATCGACATCATACAGTCGCCGCAACCCGGTTGACGGATCGCGCTTTGCCCGCCTGGTTCGAAAGCCAATCGACAATCCGTCGACGAACCCTTCGCGCATCAACGCCAGGACTTCGCGCGCCTTGGCGATTTGGAGGTTCAGGCGGCCACGCACTTTCAGGCCGCGCCCATCCTCAGCAATCGCCAGCCATGCGCCGATCGGCTAAGCCGCATCGTGCTGCCATAGCAGCTTGACGCCCTGGCGCCCCCGTTCGCGCAGGCTGGTTGCGAAGGCGCCAGGCATTACAACATCGTTGCCGAGGTCGCGCATATTGAAGAGGCTGGCGTATCCTTCGAAAATGCCATTGGCTTCTGCATCGACCTTCGCTTCGCCAAACCGTTTTATTTCCGGAGCGAGCGCTGCGCAGGCGACGTCCTCCACACCGGACAGCAATTTTCTTTCAATCATGTGTTGGATTTCTCCTGTCAGCCATAAGGGTTTCTGCGGCTGGCGCTGCAGACTGCAACTTCTCGAGCAAACGGACAAAGCGCCGGAACACGGCCTGCGGATTTCCGTTTGCCGCGTGCTTTCTTCGTCGGGCATTATCAGCCTTGACTTCACCAGCTGAGCGGCGCGAGGTTTTCCTGACGACCATCACATCCCTCCTACCTTACGGTTGAAGCGCGCGAGTTCGCGCACGAAATCGTCGAAGCGGCGATTGGCTGATGCGAGTTCGCGCAATGTCCAGAGCAGCAGGCCGGATGCGCCGGCCGCCCAAAGAAAAAGCGCGAGGTGCGCCAGGTCCCCGCGCTCGATAATAGTCTTCGTAATGTCTTGCATGACAGTCCATTCGCAACGCCATTGGGTTGCGTTAGTGCAGCTCAGTCGTCAAGCCGCCTACGTTGATTTCGACTTATGAGCAGCATACCCTACAGCCTCGCGCTTTTCGTCGCCGCTCAGAAAGTCTGCCGCTGCAATGCGCCGCCATTCGGCTTCGCGTTCGTCAGCCAGGGCGTCGATCCGGTCGAGATTTGCATCTATCCGGATGCGCCCGTAAACGGCACTCAGCCATCCGCCAAAACCCTGCTGCGTACGGCGCACCAGCGGAATAACCGTCTGCCTCCAGAAAGCCCGGTTGGCTTCAGCATAGTTTGCGAACGTATTGTCACCCGGCAGGCCGAGCAGCAGCGGCGGCACGCCAAAGGCGAGGGCGATTTCGCGCGCGGCGGCAGCCTTGGCCTTGATGAAGTCCATATCATTCGGCGACAGCGACAGCGCCTTCCAGTCGAGCCCGCCTTCCAGCAGCAGCGGCCGGCCGACATTCTGTGTACCGGAAAATTCTCGTCGAGTTCGGCTTTCGGCCGATCGAATTGTTCGTGCGTCAGACCCGCTCCATCGCCGCCGGAATAGACCAGCGCGCCGGAGGGACGGACTGCGTTTTCAAGCAGCGCGCGGTTCCAGCCGGATGCGGCGTTATGAATATCGAGCGCTTCCTGCGCAGCCGACAGCGGCGCATAGCCGTAGTGATCGCCAAGCGGGTTGCACATCTTGAGATGCAGGATCGGCGATAGGCCATCCGGTTCCACTGCAAAGCGCACCTTCTGCGCGCCGACCGCATATTCGTAGGCTGCCGGCCAACCGTTCTGCCCGGGCTCGATGCGAATGCGATCGGGCCTCAGGGCATACAACTCACGCAGCACGGCGTCGACGCTGACGGCCTCGACATAAGCATTGCCGGCGAGCAGCAGGTTCGTGAATATCTGCTCGAGAAATTCGCCCTGCGAACCTGCCGGGTTGGGCCGCGCCAGTAGTTTAAGGATCGGATGATGCTCGTCCTCGACTTCATCTTCGTAGACGAGCCAGGGCACCGTCGCAGCCGCTTCGGCAATCATCCGCACGCAGCGGTAGACAACGGCGTTGCGTTCGTAGCCGGCGCGAGTAAGCTCGGTGTTGGAACGCGGCATCCAGCGGGCAAGGCCCAGCGTTTGCAACGCCAGCAGCGGGCCGGTGCGTGATGCTTTTGTTTGAATGTCAGGCGCACGCGATGGCGCTGCCGCGCCGATGAGGCGGGAGAGAAATGAAGGCATGTATTTTCCTGCTGGACGTCTGACCGGAGGACGCAAAGCGTCTACCGGGGACCTTTCAATACGGAAGGCGATCCCGGATAGACGCTTCGCGTTTTCCGGGAAGACCGCGTTTCTACACCCGCCGCATACGCGGTTCGGGCGGTTTCTTTCCAAGAGCCAACGCGGTCAAAGCCCATACGAGCGCATCGAGCCGATCCGAGCTCTTGCCACCAGGTAGGCCATCCGGGCCGAAAGCGCACATTTCGTCGTCCAGTTCGCGAAAGACACCCGCATGGCGCACCCTGCCCTGTTCGTACAGTTGCGCAACGGGTGCTGCGCGCAGGTATTTGCCGCGGGTGGCGCGCACCATCGTAAGCGGCACGCCCTCGTCTGCTTCGCGGATAACGGCTGCAACCATTTTACCGCCCTGGTTGACTTCCGCCACCAGCTGGTCTGCTTCCCACTTGTGATAAAGTGCTATTGCGACGCGCGCCCAGGCAGACGGACGGGCTGCATTCAGCGAGGCGTCTTCGAGCACATGCACAACGCCATTGGCATCGATCCCTGCCGCCAGAATACCACATGCATCGGCGCGTTGCGTCGATGATGCCGGTGGGTCAATGGCAACAACAGTTGGACGAACGGCCTCCCCGCGACTTGGCCCAGCTTCGCGAAGAGCTTGCGGCGCGTCTTG
>JAPOIA010000263.1 GCA_029979185.1 Alphaproteobacteria bacterium
TGCCATACCGGCCGCAGGTCCTGCTTCTACCGCCAGGTCGTGCGCAACGGCACCGAAATTTCGTTGCGCCTCGTGGACGATAAGAAGGGCTGACACCCGCGCCCTGCCGGACGATACAGACCTTCCGGCATCATCCTTGCGGGTAACTGTCCAGCATGACTGTCTCGCGTGAGGACGTGTCAAAATGAGATTTCTGCCGCGATTGACCTTTGATCAGGCAAATGAAGGACGGCCAGGCACTCCCCGCAGGCCGAAGCTGGGATTTGCCATCGGCGCCGGTTCCGCCAGAGGCTGGGCGCATATTGGCGTTCTGCGGACACTCGATGCTGCCGGCATACGCCCGGACATCATCTCGGGAACATCGTCAGGCGCAGTCGTTGGCGGCTGCTACGCGGCCGGCAAGCTGAAAGCGCTGGAGGATTTTGCCTGCAACCTGACCAAGCGGCGCATCTTCAGCCTGATGGACCTGACCTTTTCCGGTGCCGGGCTGGTCGCGGGCGGCCGGCTGAAGGCCCGCCTGGACGAAGAACTTGGCGGGCAGCTTATCGAAGATCTGCCGGTCGAATTCGCTGCGATCGCCACCGAAATGGGCACAGGCCATGAAATCTGGCTGGACAAGGGCGGCCTGTCGGAAGCGATCCGTGCGTCGTTCGCCCTGCCCGGCATCTTCGAGCCAATGAAGATAAACGGCCGGTGGCTCTTCGACGGGGCGCTCGTCAATCCTGTCCCTGTTACGGTATGCCGGGCCAAGGGCGCCGATTTCGTCGTTGCCATCAACCTGAACAGCGAGCTGCGGCGCCACCAGGGCGCCCATGAAGCGCTCTCCGAGGAGGCCATAGCAGAAGAAGCGCTGGACGCTTTCGAGACCGAGGCCAGGAAAACCAATGTTTCGCTCGCCGGGTTCCTGCCTTCCCTGCGCGGCAGGAACTGGTTGTTCCGCCGCCAGTTTGCAACGCCTGCCGATGGGCCGCCAGGCATAGCAACTGCCATGGTGGATGCGTTCAATATCACGCAGGACAGGATCACGCGCTCGCGCCTGGCCGGCGATCCGCCGGATATCTCGATCAACATCAAGCTCGGCGACATCGGGTTTTTCGATTTCCACCGCGCCGCCGAAATGATTGAACTGGGCCGCGATGGCGCGCGCCGGGCCTTGCCCGAAATTCAGGAACTGCTGAAGGCGCCGAGCCAGAACGGCGGCAACAGGTAGGGCGCACCCACCCGCTATGGCCGAACGGCGCTTACGCGGTAGCGATATAGCGCTTCAGCTCGTCCTGCTCGCTCTCGACTTCCGCCAGCCGGTTCTTGATCAGGTCGCCGATGGAAATAATGCCGGCCAGCCGCCCCTCGCGCACCACCGGTACGTGTCGAAAACGGCCCTCGGTCATCCGCTCCATCACGCTCTGGATCGTCGTATCCTCGCGACAGGTGACTACCGTGCTGGTCATGTGGCTCGACACCCGCTCTTCCAGCGCACGCGCACCGCTGGCGGCGATGGTCCGCATGATATCGCGTTCCGACAAAATGCCCACAAGCTCTCCGTCCCGAGCGCAGACGACAACCGCGCCAATGCCCTTCTCGGACATCAATTGACAAACATCGTGCAGGGAAAAATCGGGCGATACCGTTACAACGTCACGGCCCTTCTGCGACAGAATATGAGCAACATTCATGGCCACCTCCCGTCCGGCGCCCGGAAAAGCGGAAGCGACCGCCGCTGGGCCCGATCGATCGATGGTGACCCGAATGCGACAATCTGGCAAGCCGCGCTTACAGGCTACTGAAAATGCGCTGAATAAATTGTTACGTCAAAGCTCAAAAGCGCGGCTGGCGATGATATCCGGCTAGAATCTGAGGGTCGGGAGGCGGCGGATCGAATAGCTGGAACAGCAGGAAACCGGCAATGAAGCCGCCGACATGGGCTTCCCACGCCACCGTTGAAGACGTCGCGCCCAACTGGACAGAGAACAGGCCGAACAGCAGGTTAATACCGAACCATATCAGAATGAACTGCATGACCCGGCGATCGCGAATGACGTCGCTGAGCGGCAGGGCGGGAAGCCTGGCGCTGTATTCCGGCGGCAACTGCCAGCCGGGGACTGCCGGTCCCAGCGGTCCGCCTGGCTGGAAGACGAAACGCACAGCGGCAGCCATCGCGCCCGATACAGACGCTGAAGCGCCCACGACAGGCACGAATTCTAGGCTGTGGAAAGCAAAATGCGCCGCAACCCCGGCAATCGCGGTAACCACAAACAGCGCCAGAAATCGCGCAGCGCCGATCCTGCGCGCAACCGGAGCACCGAAAATTGCCAGCCACACCGAATTCATGCCGGCATGGACGAAATCGCCGTGCAGAAAGGCATAGGTCAGCACGCTCCAGGGATGCATCGATCCATCGCCCAGAAAGTAGCGCGCCACCTGAAAGCGCGAACTGTTGCCTGCCAGCCGGGTCAACTCCGCCGCAATTGCAGATGGATCGAACGCATTGGTGAACCGCCCCGGGATGAAGGCAAATCTGCGGATCAGCTCTATATCGGTATCGATGCGAAGCCCGAACTCACGAATTGCATGGATGCCCAGAAACAGCGCGATCAGCAGAGTTATTACCGCGGGCAGGTTGAACATCGGTTCCCGCTGCGGTGGATAAAGATCGTCTTCCGGTCCGGGCATGTCTGACACGCGGCTGGTGCTCCAATACAGCTTGCATTCCCGCCGGCATCGCTCGCGCAACGTGGCTACCCAGCGGATGTATACCCGCGGCGGCCCGATCGCAACAGGCAGGCTCCCATCTGGCGTTTCCACACAGTCTGGGACGATTTACGCAACGACAAGAAGCGATAAAGACTAAAATGCAAATCAAAAGGGGCTCCCGAAGGAGCCCCTAGTTTGCCCGCGCTGGAGTTCGCGGATTTTTTCTTGGCGATGGAGTAGTCGCCTGTTGTCTCTTCGCGCTGAAGCGGCGCTTGGAGGCACACAATGTTCTGTGCGACTGAATAACTGCGTTAACTCTTGGTCCGTCTCAAGCAGATGGAATGTGCCACTGATTTTGCTTCTTCGCAATCCAATCTGCCTGACAAGGTTAATTGTGACGATCAAATTGGGGCTTTTGGCTTCAGAAAATTCATTTTCCTTCGTTACGCCCTGCCCCGCGCATATTGTGGCATATGCTTGGCTACACGCTCACAGAGAAATGATTTTTGGCTATTCCCGATCCCGGATTCGCACAGAACTGGACGAAGGTGTGGCACTGTGACCGACGGAACGCAGAAATGAAACAAGCAGCATCGCAGGAACTCCTGAGCTACTGGAACCAGCTTCGCGGTTCGCGAATGGAGCCGGACCGCTCGGAACTCGACCCTGGAGAAATCCGCGGTGTCCTCGCGAATACTTTCATCCTGGAAGTGGATGAACAACTCGACTACCCCATGCGCATTGCCGGGACGCGCCTGAGCACCCTGTTCACGACCGAACTGAAAGGCAGCAATTTCACGGAATTGTGGGAACCGGAGTCGCGCAAGTCGGTGCATGAACTGCTCGCTTGCGTACTGGACGACCGTCATCCGGTCCTGGCCGGCGTTATGGCCGCTCCTGCCGGCTTTCCCCCGCTCGAGCTCGAACTCCTGATGTTGCCGCTTCGGCATTTCGGCAAGACACATGCCCGGATCATCGGCAGCCTCGCTCCATGCTTCATTCCGCAATGGCTGGGCATTGTTCGCTCGCCCGGTCTGCAGATTACCTCCATGCGCATAATCCGCCGGCCCGGCGATGCCGTGCCTCTGGCGCCACAAAAGCCCCTCCATCCCCGCCCCGCATCACAGCGTTATGGTCACCTGACTGTTCTCGAAGGGGGACGCACGGACGACCCGGCCACAAAAAGCCCCGGTTGATCCGCCCATCGTTAATCATGACCGCCGCAGGCTTCAGTTCAGAGTTCTCGCATACGCCGTGGGGAGCGAGCCATGCTGCCACTGCGCCGAACCGCCAAATGCCCCCAGCCGGCCTCCCAAAGAACAGCGTTAGCATTCCCTTACGGAAATATAATATTCTGATTTAAAAGA
>JAPOIA010000264.1 GCA_029979185.1 Alphaproteobacteria bacterium
CGTCGAAGCCCTGACTTTCGACGACGTCCTCCTGCAGCCAGGTCATTCAGAGATACTGCCATCGGCTGCCGACGTCTCGACCAGCCTCACCGGCAACATCCGCCTCAATCTGCCTATCCTGTCGGCAGCGATGGATACGGTGACGGAAGCGCGGCTGGCTATTGCCATGGCCCAGGCCGGCGGCATGGGCGTCATCCACCGCAATCTCGAGCCGCACGAGCAGGCAGAGGAGGTGCGACGGGTGAAGCGCTTCGAAAGTGGCATGGTGGTCAATCCGATCACCGTGCATCCGGACGAAACGCTGGCAGATGCGCTGGCCCTGATGGAGCGTTACAATATCTCCGGCATTCCTGTGGTAGAGCGTGGCCAGCAGGGGCGGCCAGGCAAGCTGCTCGGCATCCTCACGCACCGCGATGTGCGGTTTGCCGACAATAATGCGACGCCGGTTTCCGAGCTGATGACCCGCAAGGTGGTCACCGTTCAGGAGGGCGTCCGTCAGGACGAGGCCCGCCGTCTCTTGCATCAGCACCGCATCGAAAAGCTGGTCGTGGTCGATGACGAGAACCGCTGCGTCGGTCTCGTAACGGTCAAGGACATGGAAAAGGCGACACTGCATCCCAACGCCTGCAAGGACGCCGAGGGACGCCTGCGCGTCGCCGCTGCATCCACCATCGGCGACAAGGGCTATGAGCGGGCCATGGCGCTGATCGATGCCGGCGTGGATTGTGTTGTCGTTGATACCGCTCATGGCCATTCGCAGAACGTGCTGGATCAGGTTACCCGGATCAAACGGGAGTCCAATGCTGTTGCCGTGATCGCTGGCAACGTGGCGACACGCGAAGGTACCAAGGCTCTGATCGATGCTGGCGCTGACGCCATCAAGGTCGGCATAGGACCGGGCTCCATCTGCACCACGCGTATCGTCGCCGGTGTCGGCGTTCCGCAGCTTACCGCCATTCTCGATTCCGCCGATGAAGCCCACAAGCAGGGCGTCTCCGTCATCGCCGACGGCGGTATCAAGTTTTCCGGCGATCTTGCTAAGGCGATTGCAGCCGGCGCGTCCTGCGCCATGATCGGCTCCCTGCTGGCCGGTACGGATGAAAGTCCAGGCGAGGTTTTCCTGTATCAGGGGCGCTCGTTCAAGGCCTACCGCGGCATGGGCTCCGTTGGCGCCATGGCGCGGGGGTCTGCAGACCGGTATTTCCAGCAGGACATCAAGGATACGTTGAAACTCGTGCCGGAAGGGATCGAGGGGCAGGTGCCGCACAAGGGCCCGGTCGGAGCAGTGCTGCACCAGCTGGCCGGCGGCCTGCGCGCCGCCATGGGCTATGTCGGCGCACCGACCATTGAGGAGTTGCAAAAGCGGGCAAGGTTCGTTCGCATTTCCAGCGCCGGCCTGCGTGAAAGTCACGCCCACGACGTGACCATCACCCGCGAAAGCCCGAATTATCCGATGGGGCGTTGAGGCAGGTCCACGGTCGGCCGGATTTCAGGCAATTGTTGTTGGGTTCTCTCTTGCCTCTTGCGGTGGCGCGCGTCAGTCGCCACAATGGGCGCAATACAAGGAGGATCCCCATGCGCGGACCACATGACGTCGGCGGGCTGGACTTTGGCCCGGTCGATCCGGCTGAACATGAACTCACATTCTGGGAAAAGCAGATCGACGCCATACGTGCCGTCATCGGGGCGAAGGGGCTCGTTACGACCCATGAGAACCGGCGCACCATCGAGCAGATGGGAAACGACATCTACGACACACTGAACTATTACGAGCGGTGGACGGCGGCGCTTCAGCGCCAGATGGTCGACAAGGGGATACTCGCCCAGGACGAGATCGATGCGCGCGTCGCGCAGGTGCGCAAGCGCCTGGCCGATACCGGCGAACTTGAACTCAATGCCGGCAGCAATTGAGGGAATGCCCATGAGCGCGACCTTGAAGGCCGGAGATATCGTGCGGGTTCGCGACGATTACCCGATCGGCCATATACGCACCCCCGTTTACATCCGCGGCAAAACGGGGCGGGTCGAGAAATACTTCGGCGACTTCGGCAATCCTGAAACCCTGGCCTATTGCCTGCCGACCGACGACCGCCCGCTGTACAAGGTGCGGTTTCTGCAATCGGAGCTCTGGCCGACCTACTCCGGTAGTGCCCGCGACAGCGTGGAACTCGATCTTTACGAACACTGGCTTGAGAAGGTCTGATATCCATGTCCGATCACGATCATCACCATCACGACCACGACCACGACCACGACCATGGTCATGACCATGCCCATCCATTCCAGGATGACGACAAGGTGCATTCCTACTACCAGATACTCGGCCAGGCCATGAAAGAGCTGCTGATCGAGAAGGGTGTCGTCACCGCCGACGAGGTCCGCGCCGCCCTTGAACGCCGCGACGGGATCACGCCGGCCAATGGCTCCAAGGTTGTCGCCCGCGCCTGGACAGACCCGGCCTATCGGGAGCGCCTGTTCAAGGACGCCAATGCGGCGGTTGCAGAATTTGGCATCGACATGCCGACGACCCATCTGGTGGCTGTCGAAAATACAGAAGACGTTCACAATGTCGTCGTCTGCACCCTGTGTTCCTGTTATCCGCGCGATCTGCTTGGCCTGCCGCCAGCCTGGTACAAGAGCAAGGCCTATCGGTCGCGCGTCGTGCATGAGCCGCGTGCGGTGCTGGAGGAATTCGGCACCGCGTTGCCGGACGATGTCGAGGTGCGCGTCCACGATTCCACCGCTGACATGCGTTATCTCGTCATTCCGCGCCGTCCCGCCGGCACCCACGGCATGAGCGAGGAACAGTTGCGCGCGCTCGTATCCCGCGACACGATGATCGGGGTTACAACGGTCCAGCCGCCATCGGCAAAGTGAAGGCCTGTTGAATGTCCATTGCTGCCAGTCTCGCCCCCATGTTTGCCCAGGTGTTGCTGGTAGTCATCCTGTCGGTGCTGATGGCCAAACGGCGCGCGGGAGCCATGCGTAGCAGCGAGGTCAAGGCCAGCGCGCTGGTTGGCGATGCCAATGCCTGGCCCAAGGCGGCGCGGCTTGCGGCCAATGCGTTTCACAACCAGTTTGAATTCCCAATCTTGTTCTACGTGCTCACGATACTCGCTGTGGTCACGAAACAAGCTGACGTGCTCTTCGTCTGGCTGGCCTGGTTGTTCGTTGCCACACGGTATCTTCATGCCTTCATCCACGTCACCAGAAACCGGATGCCGCATCGGTTCTATGCGTTCATCGCAGGTGTCACGGTTCTGACAGTGATGTGGATACGGTTCGCCGCTCAAATTTTCATGGATGGCTGACGGCATGGCAGGTCCGGCGCAATCGCTTCGTATAGTTGGATGGCGGCTACACGTGCTGCGCATTCCCTTGCGGACCACATTCCACTGGGCGCACCATGTCGAGGACAGTATCGACGTCGTATTTATCGAACTGGATGCTTCCAACGGCGCGCGCGGGGTGGCCGAAATGGCTGTGCGCGAGAAGTGGCAGGGCGAAACCGTTGCTTCCGTCCTGGAAGCGCTGGACGGCAGCATCCTTTCGGGATTGAAGCACATCGACCTGGCCGATACGGAAGTCTATAGGGGCGTTCATTCTGCGTCTGCGCAATCGGCCGTTGGGCGGGCCCTGGCGGATATGGCGCGCGCGGACATTCTGGCGCAGAGCGCAGGCGAACCGCTGTGGCGGTACATGGCCCTGGAGGCCGGAGCAGAAAATGCGGACATTCTGGCGCACTGCAGCGGTGTGGCGGAGTTTTCCTGCACCATTACAAGGGCGGCCCCGGATGCGATGGCGCAGGAGGCTGAACAACTGACGCGCTATGCCGGTGCGCGCGCATTCAAGATCAAGACGGGGCAGGGATATGACGTTGATGCGATCGCTGTTGCAGGCATTCGCGCGGCAGCGGGACCGCAAGCATTTCTGAGCGCAGATTCCAACAGTGCCGGTCCGCCGGAACTGGTCGGCAAGATGGCTGGTATGCTTTCCAGTCACGATGTTCGCTGGTTTGAAGATCCATGCCGGCTGAAGCCCG
>JAPOIA010000265.1 GCA_029979185.1 Alphaproteobacteria bacterium
AGGAACGCCTGGTTTGGTCAATGCCGTCCGGGAAGGGAAGTTGCACCTGGCAAACTCGCTGGGGTCTGGTGTGTTGGAGGCGAGGGGAATGCTCGCCTTTATGCCTCACCTTTGTGAGGCGATGCTGGGTGAGTCGCCCAAACTACCGAATGTGGCCACCTGGTGGTGCGGTGATGCTGCGGCGCGCAATTATGTGCAAATGAATGCAAACGGCATGCTGTTGAGTTCGGCGCAGTCCCGGATGCTGCCGTTTGATCCGGATGACGATATCGTCTATGGCGCGCACCTGCGCGATACGCTGGAGTCCAGGCTTGCTTTAGAAGGCGCCAGCCTCGTCGGGCAAGAGATTGCCAGCGTTTCGACAACGCCAGCCTTGGTGGATGGCCGGTTGGTGCCGCGTCCTATGACGCTTCGCATGTTCTTGTGCCGCACTCCGAAGGGATGGCGCGTCATGCCGGGCGGTTATGCCCGCATTGGCCGTACGGAGGATTTGAGCGCTGTCTCGATGAAACGCGGCGGTTCCGTTGCTGACGTTTGGATTGTCAGTGACAATCCTGTGCCGATTGAAACCATGGCAGATCAGGTGCGCGGGCGGTATCCGCGACCGCAATCTGGCACGCTTCCCAGTCGCGCGGCCGACAACCTCTACTGGCTCGGTCGCTATGCCGAGAGGATCGAGCATATGGTGCGCATGCTGCGCGCCCAAAACCTGCGTTTGGCCGAGGTAGGCGAGCGTGATGGACCGTTGTCCAAAAGCATCGCCGCCTACATGAAGGAATTGCCGTTAGATCCGACGAAGCCATTGCCGCAGGAATTGCTCTGGACTTTGAACTCGGCGGTGTTGAGCGCCAGCAGAGTGCATGACCGGTTCTCGATAGATGGCTGGTCTGCATTGCGTGACATTACCGACACGGCAGTTGATTTGGCTCCGACACTAGTGCCGGGTGACGCGACCGCTCGGGCGATGACGCGCCTGCTCTACAAGATTGCTGCGTTGAGCGGTTTGGTGCATGAAAACATGTTCCGTTTTACCGACTGGCAGTTCTTGAGTGTCGGTCGTGCAATCGAACGAACCACCACGATGGCGGCAGTCCTGGCGCATTTTGCTGATGCGGGCGCTCCCGAAGGCAGCTTAGATGTTGCGCTGGAAATCGGTGACTGCATCATGACCTATCACCGTCGGTACTCTTTGGGTTGTCAACGGGATACCGTGATCGATCTGATGGTGTTCGATACGATGAACCCGCGGTCGCTGTTGTTCCAATTGGAAGCGATGCGAACGCAGATCGCAAAGCTGCCGGGCGCAGAGGACCATGGGTTGATGTCGCCGCTCGCACGCGCGATGTTGAAGGTCCACGCCGAATTGGCTGTCAAGACACCGGAGCAAGTCGACACAAAATTTTTATTGGCGTTGGCTGATGAAGTGGGGGAGGCGTCTAATTTACTGTCGGCGGCCTATTTGTCCTGATGCCAACAGCTATGCTCTATGACATCGGTCTTCAGATCGAGCAAAAATACAACAGCCCGGCTGTCGGCGCACGACAGGTTGTCCGTATTGTTCCACCGACCATACCGGGGGAACAGGAGGTCATAGTTTCATCGCTGACAGTCGATCCTCCACCGCACGAACGGCGCGACCGACGCGACTTTTATGGAAATGGCGTGGTTGAAATCGCTTATACGACTGCGCAAGATCACATTAATTATAAAGTGACTGCTCGGGTTCGGCGCTTTGAACCCTCACAGCAGTTGAAATTATCACCGACCGTTTCTGGGCTGGCGGAAGAGTTGGCTTCATTTCACTCTCTCGCGCCGCTTGCCCCGCATCATTTTTTACCCCCATCACCACGAGTTCCCGAAGTTGCGGCGTTAGCAGAGTATGCGGCATCGATTGTGCCACCCGACGCCGTTGCGCTCGACGCCGTCGAGGCACTCGGTAAGGCCTTGTTCCGTGATATGAAATTCGATCCCAAAGCAACTACAGTCGATACAACCGCCGCTGAGGCTTTTGCGGCGCGGCATGGAGTTTGCCAGGATTTCAGCCACATTATGATTGGGTGCCTGCGCGCCCGCGGAATCCCAGCGGGATATGTGAGCGGGTTTCTCCGGACCATTCCTCCTAAAGGACAACCTAGGCTGCAGGGCGCTGATGCCATGCATGCTTGGGTGAGGGCTTGGTGCGGTGTCGAGCTTGGGTGGATCGAGTACGATCCCACTAACGAAAAGTTCGCTGGTACGGATCATATCATTATCGCGCGGGGCCGGGACTATAGCGACGTAGCCCCGGTCAAAGGCGTGCTGCGCACCTCCGGATTACAGGATGCCGACCATTCCGTCGATGTCATCGAGGTCGAAGCCTGAGCGGTTGCGCCGCTCAGGCCCTGAACCAGTGATCTAGGCGCGGACCAGCGGCTTGTATTTGATCCGGTGCGGTTGGTCTGCTTCTTTGCCCAGCCGTCGCTTTTTGTCGGCCTCATAGTCCTCATAGTTGCCTTCGAACCACTCAACATGGCTATCGCCTTCGAAGGCCATGATATGGGTTGCGATACGGTCCAGGAACCAACGGTCGTGGCTAATGACCACGGCGCAGCCAGCAAATTCGAGCAAGGCTTCTTCCAGCGCGCGTAACGTATCGACATCCAGGTCGTTCGTCGGCTCGTCCAACAACAGAACGTTTGCGCCGGACTTGAGCATTTTCGCCAGATGCACACGGTTGCGTTCACCGCCGGATAATTGCCCGACCCGCTTTTGCTGATCGGCGCCTTTGAAGTTGAAGGCGCCGACATATGCCCGGCTGGGCACCTGGCGTTTGCCGAGCTCGATAATGTCTAGGCCGTCGGATATTTCCTCCCAGACTGTTTTGTTCGCTGCAAGGCTGTCACGCGACTGATCAATGTACCCCAATCTAACCGTCTCGCCGACCTTCAACGAACCGCCGTCTGGCGTTTCCTGATTGGTTAACATACGGAACAGCGTGGTTTTGCCTGCACCATTCGGGCCGACGATGCCGACGATCCCTCCAGGTGGCAATTTGAAAGTTAGGTCGTCGATAAGCAGCCGGTTGCCAAACCCTTTGCTCAGATGCTCAGCCTCGATAACCACATCACCGAGCCGCGGCCCAGCAGGGATAACGATTTGGGCGTTATCCAGTGATTTTTTCCCGTCCTGGGCCAATAATTCCTCATAGGCCTGTAGCCGGGCTTTGCTCTTCGCTTGTCGGGCCCTCGGGCTTTGCCGCACCCACTCCAATTCCTGTTTGAGTGTTCGCTGGCGGGCGCTTTCTTCTTTTTCTTCCTGCTCCAACCGCTTTTGCTTCTGTTCCAGCCAGGACGAATAATTGCCCTCGAATGGCAGGCCGCGGCCGCGATCCAACTCCAGAATCCAGCCGGCAACGTTGTCGAGGAAGTAACGATCGTGGGTTACGGCAACGACGGTGCCGGGATAATTTTCAAGAAACCGCTCCAACCACGATACCGACTCAGCGTCCAGGTGGTTGGTCGGTTCGTCGAGGAGGAGCATGTCGGGTTCAGAAAGTAGGAGGCGGCAAAGAGCCACCCGCCGCCGCTCGCCGCCGGATAATTTGTCGACAGGAGAATTGCCGGGCGGACAGCGCAATGCATCCATGGCAATCTCGACCTTGCGCTCGACCTCCCAGCCATTTACCGAATCGATCTTGTCCTGCAATTCCGCCTGTTCGGCGATCAAGTCGTTCATCTCGTCGTCGGTGAGATCTTCACCGAACCTGGCCGAAACGGCGTTGAACTTGTCCATCAGCGCCATGGTATCTGCGACACCTTCCATGACGTTCCCCATGACGTCTTTGGCTGGGTCTAGGTGCGGCTCTTGTTCCAAATAACCGACCCGGACACCATCGGCTGCCCAGGCTTCGCCGTTGAATTCCTTGTCGATGCCGGCCATGATTTTCATCAGGGTCGATTTGCCCGCGCCGTTGGGGCCGATCACGCCGACGATGCCGCCGCGCGGCAGGTTGAAGCTGACGTCTTCGAACAGGATG
>JAPOIA010000266.1 GCA_029979185.1 Alphaproteobacteria bacterium
TTTCCTAGACCCTCATCCTGAGTAGGATCGCGCAGCGATCCGTATCGAAGGATGGATTGGAAAGAGCATGGATGGCGCTTTCGTTTATATATTATCATGTGCGGACAAAAGTTACTACACAGGCCTGACACGTGATGATATGGAATTGCGGTTAAGCCAGCATCAGTAGGGCAAGTTTCCAGGCACCTATACGTTTCGCCGCCGCCCTGTAGCGCTTGTGTGGCATTCGCATCTCGAGCGGCTCGATGAGGCGATCGCAACCGAGCGGCGTATCAAGCGCTGGACGCGAGCGAAGAAGGAAGCGCTGATCCGCGGCGACTACGATTCGCTTCCGGGATTGGCGAAAAAGACGAACTGGCGGCGATAGCGCGCTTGCTGCGACCCTTCGATACGCGGTGATTTTCTGAGCATCAACTTGTCCGAAAAGTCTGCAACTTTTCGGACAAGTTGATGCGCCCGCTACTCAGCCCTTCGAGACGCACGCTTCGCGTGCTCCTCAGGATGAGGGTTATCAAACCACGCTCCTCATCCTGAGCAGACCTGCAAGGCAGGGCGTATCGAAGGATGGCGGCATTACGCAGCGTTTTCATCAAATGCGGTTGCTGTTGTTTGCTGCCGGGTAATGGCCATGGCGGATTGTTGCGGCGGTGCGGGAAACAGTTGCAGCCAGCGGTTCCCGTGGCTTGTCAGAACCGCGAATATCATAAATGATGAAGCCCCAATGGGAGAGGATGGCTTGCACGGCTGCATTGCGGTCCGCTGTCCGGAAGCGACTGGGGGAACCCGGAAACATGAAACACACGACACAGGCCGGGCTCGGGCTGCTGCTGATTGGTGCGGCGACCATTCTGTTCGGCCTCTGGAAGATGTATTCCGGCACGCATGGCGCTGCCAGCACCGTCATAGCATTGGGGCTGGCGATTGAAGTGGCCGGCATGGTGTTGTTGCAGGTTGCGGCGTCGCTGGCCGGCTATGTGATCCTGATCGGGCTGCTGGTGGTTGTCGCCGGTATCTGGCGTTATTTCTTCGGCGCGCACACACCGGCGGATACGATCATGCTGGCGGGCGCCGTGCTTGCCCATGCGGGGGCGGTGCTGGCCGGGCGGGCGCATCTGCCGGCAGAGCCGCTGGAAGCGCCGGCTGTTTCCCAAGCGCATCATCCGGCGATCCATTATGAAGGCGTGCGCGATGTGCGCGAGGACGCCTATTTCACCGTAATAGAAAGTTTCGAGGATACCGCTCTCGACGATATCGCCATCCTGCTGCGCCGCGATCCGCGCACCCGGGAAGTCTATCACGATTCCGACCGCTATCATTCGACGCCCGATGGCGAGGACCTGCCGGAATGGTTCGCGCTGCGCGTCGCATGCAAGCGCGACGTGCTGGAAAGCGCGATGAAGGATGCCGGCGAGACGATCCTGCGCGAACTGGGGCCGGACGTTGCGAAGCGTGTCTCCATCCGTCACTATTCGTGACCGACAGAGAATCGCGACCGGAGCGGATGGCGGATACCCGACACGATATTGCCGAGGATATTGAAAGGTGGCGGCGCTGGCTGTTTCTCGGCGCGCTGATGCTGGCCGGCGAAGCCATCTACATGCTGCCCTATATGCGCAAGACGTTCCAGACGTCGATGGAACAGGTGTTCCAGGTCAGCGCGACGGAGCTTGGCCTGCTGAATTCCATGTTCGGGATTCTGGCTTTGGCCTGTTATTTCCCCGGCGGCTGGCTGGCAGACCGGTTCCCGGCGCGCAAGCTGCTGACATTTTCCCTTGTCGCGACCAGCCTCGGCGGTTTCTACATGGTGACGATCCCGTCCTACGGCGGGCTGCTGGCGGTGCATGGCTTCTGGGGCATAACCTCGATCCTGACGTTCTGGGCGGCGCTGATCAAGGCGGCACGAGCCTGGGGCGGTGCGCAGCACCAGGGCGTCAGCTTCGGCCTGCTGGATGGCGGGCGCGGGCTGGTGGATGCGCTGCTGGTAACGGCGGCAACTGTTGCCTTCGCCTGGGCCGGCGCGACCAAGGCCGGGCTTGTCTCGGCGATTTACGTCTATTCCATCGCGCCGCTGGTGGCTGCCGTCGCGATCTGGTTCCTGGTGCCGGATTCCCTGCATGAGGTTGCCCATACGCCTGCGGCCGAGCGGCATCCCTATCCGGTGCGCGCCGCGCTGGCCTTGCCCGAGACATGGCTTCTGGCGCTGGTGATCCTGACGTCCTACCTGCTGTATATCGGCACCTTCGACTTCCCGGCTTTTGCGGAAAAGGCGTATGGCCAGACGAAGCTGTTCGGCGCGCAGCTGGCGACGTTCCGGGACTGGCTGCGGCCGCTGGCGGCGCTGGGGGTCGGGCTGCTCGCCGACCGGATCAGCCCGACGCGGGCGATCATGGGCGCTTTCCTTCTGCTCATCGGAGCTTATGGCGCGATGGCCGTGTTGCCTGCCGATCGAGGCATGATGGCGATGCTGTGGATCGAGGTTTTCGCCGTCGCCATTGCGGTGTTCGCGCTGCGCGGCGTTTACTATTCGCTGTTGCAGGCGGGCGGCGTGCCGCTGGCCTCGACCGGCATGGTGGTCGGCATTGTTTCGGCGATCGGCTACACGCCGGATATCTTCGGGCACCTGATGGCGGGCCTGTTCGTCGACAGTTTTGCCGGCGTGAAGGGCTACCATGTCTATTTCGGCTTTCTCAGCCTGGTGGCCTGTGCCGGCTTTGTTGCGACATTCGTCCTGCATCTTCGCCACAAAGGCGGGCGCAAGCCTTGACCCGGCGCTTTCACCGGCCATTATGGCAGCCCGCACATCCAGTTGAGACGGGAGCACATTCATCTTGTTCAATTTTGATCGCGTCATCGAGCGCCGGGGTACCCATTCCTCGAAATGGGACCAGATAGAGAAGCTTTCGGGAATCAAGGGAGACGATGCGATCCCCATGTGGGTCGCCGACATGGATTTCGCCGCGCCGGCGGGCGTTACCGAGGCGCTGGGCGCCGAAGTACAGCGCGGCACCCATGGCTATTACGCCAATACGGGCTCGTGGGCGCAGGCGCTGGCGGAATGGTACAGGAAGCGGCACGATTTTCCCATCGATCCGGACTGGGTGAGCGTGACGCCGGGCATCGTTTCGGGCTGCGGACTTATATTGCAGGCGCTGACCGAGCCGGACGACGAGGTCGTGCTGTTCACACCGGTCTATCATGCCTTCCGGCGGATCATCACCAACAACGGGCGCAGGATTTTCGACAGTCCACTGGTGGAGGAAAACGGTCGCTACCGGATGGATTTCGATACGCTGCGCAAGACCATTACGCCGCGCACCAAGATCGTCTTCTTCTGCAGTCCGCACAACCCGGGCGGCAACTGCTGGAGCCGCGAGGAAATCCGCGAGCTGGCGGACTTCTGTATCGAGCACGATCTCATCCTCGTTTCGGACGAGATTCATTGCGACCTGGTTTTCAGCCATGCGCGGCATCTGCCGACGGCGCTGGTGGCGCCGGACGTGACGGACAGACTGGTGACCTGCGTCGCCGCGACCAAGACCTTCAATCTCGCTGGCGCGCATGTGGGGGCGCTGGTCACCTCCAATCCGGAGATGAAGAAGAAGATCGACGAGAGGATCAATGCGGCGGGGCTTGGCTCCTACAACCTGTTCGGCATGGTGGCGACGGAAGCGGCCTGGCGCACGGGCGAGGACTGGCTGGATGCGCTGTTGCCCTATATTGCCGCCAATTGCGCGCATTTCGACCGGCGGATCGAAGAGGCTGCGCCGGGGGCACGCTCGATGCGACTGGACGCGACGTATCTCGCCTGGGTCAACTTCGCCGGCACGGGCCTGTCCGAAAAGGCGGTTGCCGACCGGGTGGCGCACAAGGCGCGGATTTTCGTCAATCAGGGGCCGGCCTTCGGCCCCGGTGGAGCGGGCTTCCTGCGGTTCAATCTGGCGACGCCGCGCCCTATACTGGACGAGGCGCTGGGGCGGCTCGACGAGGCGT
>JAPOIA010000267.1 GCA_029979185.1 Alphaproteobacteria bacterium
CAGATACCGGCCATCACCTGTTTCCGCAAATTGGGTAATTCGTCCGGCACATCCAACGGCACGTAACTCCGGTTTTCCCTGCAGGCTGGCGCCAGCGTCAGTTGGCTGGATCATGCCGACAATGCGATCGGTCCGGATGGCAGCATCCGTCATTGCGAGGTAACGGGGCTCGAAAATGTTCAGGGGCAGCTGAGCCTGCGGCAGCAGCAATACGCCCGGCAAGGGAAATACCGGAATCACTGCTGGCAGGCTGTCAATGGTCTGGTAATTCATCACGAAAGCCATAGGGCAGTCCTTGCGCTCGCCGTCATTGCAGCCGGCAACTCTCACGTTTCCTGCAAAGTATCAGGCCAATAATAGTTAGCGCGCAAGTGTGCCTTTTGAAGGGGCATCGTGTCCAGGTTCACGAAAACAGGATAGCCGACAGCTTGCGCCGGGCTTCTTTCGTGGGCTCTGCCATGGGACCCCACACGCCAAAGAATTCCAGAAGCTGCTTGCGCGCAGCTTCCTCATTCCAGGCGCGGTCGGCGCGGATAATCTCCAGAAGGCAATCTGCGGCTTCCTGATGCTTGCCGCTTGCATTGAGCCCGACGGCCAGATCGAACCTCGCCTGATGATCACCGGGATTTTGTTCCAGCCTGTTCTGCAGCGCAGCAAGATCGCCGACCGCATCGGCCTGTTCCGATAGTTTGATCTCGGCAAGGGCAGCAGAAATGGCCGGGCTCTTCTGAATGTCCGCGTCGAGCGCGTCGATGAATTCCCTGGCGCCGTCGATATCGCCCATGCGGACAAGTGTGCGGGCCATGCCGCCGAACGCTTCGGTCTTGCTGTCGTCGGCTTCAATGGCAGATTGGAAACCGGTCAATGCCTGCTCGAAGTCTCCTGCCTCCAGAGCGGCTTCTGCCGCCTCTAAGGCCTCTTTGAACGCCGACCCTATCGGGCCTACCAGACGCTCAATGAATCCCTTTATTTGCGATTCCGGGACATTGCCCATGAAGCCGTCTACGGGCTGGCCGCGCTGGAAGGCGATCACCGCAGGAATGGACTTGACGCCAAGCTGGCCCGGGATCTGCGGATTTTCGTCGATATTCATCTTGACCAGCTTGACCTTGCCTTCGGCGGATTTGACAACCTTTTCCAGCACGGGAGCCAATTGCTTGCATGGGCCACACCAAGGAGCCCAGAAATCGACCAGGACGGGCTGCTGCGCGGACGCATCCATCACTTTAGCCTTGAATTCCGCCGTGGTGACATCTTCCACTTCAGCTTCGGGTTTGCCGCCGTGGCCGAGCATCAAATCGTTTCCTTCGTTCATCATGTACCCCGTTCAAGGCCTGATTGATCCAGGCTATCCACCAGCAGCATGCCCAGTTGGGCCCCGCCTGTCTTCGTTGGCGCGATAATGCCCAGCAGGACATAATAGGCAAGAGTTAGCGCGAAAATTCATTCCTGCTACGTGGGAGTCGAGCAGCTGCACTGCAAGTATATGACTGGTCTTAGAAGTCCAGAATGATCGGTTCATGACCGGTGTGTTTCAGAAAATGCAGAAGATCGCCGGGTGCAATCGAAACGGTCAAGCTATTGTCAAGGGGATGGAAGTTCATGTGCTCATGGCCGAAAAATGCCTTGTCGAGCACCACTCTGCACCGTTTTGCCTTGTCATTGACGAGACCCAGCGGCGAAACAGCCCCAGGCTTTACCCCCAGTATTTCGTCCAGCAACTCCGGAGTACCAAACGATACCCGTCCCTTTGCTCCGATCTGATGATGAATCGACTTCAGGTCAACGACCGCGTCTTCGATGGCCGAAACCAGAAAGATGTTATCCTTCCGGTCCTTGAGAAACAGGTTCTTAGAATGGCCGCCGGCTATTTCGCCGCGCAGGCTGCGAGCTTCCTCGACCGTGAATACTGGTTCATGGCGGTGCAACGTCACCTTCAGGCCCAGGTTGCCGAGTATGTCGAGGATCGCACGGGCTTTTTCGGAAACAGCCATTGATCGCATGATAGCTCGCCGCTTGTTTGCGCTTTTGTTGCGCCTTGATATACCGGTACAGTGACCTTTGTCTGGATGAATGTGAACCCCTATGCGTGTCCTGGGAATTGAAACAACATGCGATGAGACCGCTGCTGCCGTCGTTGAAGCGGAAGTGGGCGGTGTGCCCAGGATCTTGTCCAACGTGGTCATGAGCCAGATCGCGGAGCACGCGGCTTACGGTGGTGTTGTGCCGGAAATCGCTGCGCGCGCGCATGTGGAAACGCTCGATCGGATTGTTGAACGGGCCATGCGTGAGGCCGGTGATCTGTCGTTCTCCGATCTCGACGGGATTGCAGCTGCAGCTGGTCCCGGCCTGATTGGAGGGGTCATGATCGGATTGACCATGGGAAAGGCGCTGGCCTTGGCTGCGTCCAAGCCCATGGTGGCGGTGAACCATCTGGAGGCGCATGCCCTGACAGCGCGGCTAACCGATAGTGTGGATTTTCCCTATCTGATGTTGTTGATGTCAGGCGGACACACGCAACTGGTTGCAGTGCTGGGCGTCGGCGACTACGTCCGTCTTGGCACGACGCTCGATGACGCCATTGGCGAAGCATTCGACAAGGTCGGAAAATTGCTCGGTTTGCCGTTTCCGGGAGGGCCTCAAATTGAACGGCATGCACGAAGCGGCAATGCGGGCCGTTTTGAACTGCCGCGTCCCATGCATGGACGTGATGTCGCCGATTTCTCGCTCTCGGGGTTGAAAACAGCTGTCCGGCATATTGTACAGTCACTGGAAGCGCCGAATCAGCAGGATATTGACGATATAGCAGCCTCCTTTCAGGCGGCGATCCTGGATATCATCGTGGACCGGACGCGAATTGGCTTGCGGCATTTCAGGACCAGGTTCGGGCCTCCGCGCGCCCTGGTTGTTGCTGGCGGTGTTGCCGCCAATGGCGCGATCCGGCAGGCTTTGCTTCGGTTGGCTTCGGAAGCGGGTCTGCGTCTTGCCTTGCCACCCCCGGAATTGTGTACCGATAACGGCGTCATGATCGCATGGACCGGTATCGAACGGCTTCGGCTGGGCTTGGCAGATACACTGGAATTCGCGCCCCGGCCCCGGTGGCCGCTGGACAGCAGTATGCAGAATATTGCGGGCGCAAAGGCTTAGACTGTTTCACAGCGTATCTTTTTCTTGCGGACAATTCTCGGGCAAAGACATGCGCGGAAAAGCTAGGCGAAGAAAGGGTGCCGACCGGCTGATCCTGTTGCTGGGTCTGGTTGCGGCCTTTCTTGGATATGTGCCGTCCGAGGCGCGTGGACCGCTGCAGCGCGAGCGCGCCATAGGTGGCGTTCGCATGTATTATGCGCCGCAGAATAATTTGGCGGAAATCGATTATGCCCTGCTGGGATCCGCCAAATTCCGGATCGATCTGGCGGCCTATGTCCTTACCGACAGAGGTATCATGCAGCGGCTTTTGGAGGCGGCGGGGCGCGGGGTGAAGGTCCGTCTCTATCTTGATCCGGATCAGCCAGCCGCGAAAAGTTCGCGGCCGTGGCCTGAATGGGAGGCATTGCTGTCCACCCGCGGAATAGAAGTTCGCTCCAAGAACGGCGGGCGAGACCTCATGCATTTAAAGGCCTATCAAGTGGATGGACGCATTCTGAGAACGGGGGCGGCGAATTTTTCCTATTCTGGAATGCGCCGGCAGGATAACGATTTGCTGGTGATCGAAAGCGTACAGTTGGCAGCGCAGTTCATTTCCAGGTTCAATGAAATCTGGACGCGGCCGGGAAGCGAACAATGGCCTGTGGAGCCTCGGTGAAGCCGGAACAGGGGGCGAATTCTTGCAGCAGGACATCGACGTTTCGACTCAGTTCAAATCTGCGTTGGTGCTTGGTGCGGGCGCATGGGGTACGGCGCTGGCGCAGGTTGCGGCGCTTGCGGGACTTGATGTTCTCCTCTGGGGGAGAGACCGCGCCGTACTTGACGATATAGAAAACAC
>JAPOIA010000268.1 GCA_029979185.1 Alphaproteobacteria bacterium
CTTTAGCCTGTTCCTCAGCATGAAGGCGTTTTCCATGGATGTGCTGTTAGTCCCGCCGAAACACCACACTGAAATTGTTCGCCGGCATGTCGATCACCTCCGGCGCGCCGAAGCCGTTGCGTGCCGCGCAGTCCGCCACGTCCGCGAGGTCGCGCACCCCGTAGTCCGGGCTCAGGCTTTTCAGCCAGACCTCGAAATTCTCGTTGCTCTCGGAGGTCTGTTTGCCGTCCCGCCGATAAGGTCCATAGAGGTAGAGCGGAGCGCCCTTCGGCAGGACGCGGGATGCGCCGCGCATCAGGCCCTCAGTCGCGGCCCATCGCGAGATGTGGATCATGTTGATGCACAGCACGGCGTCCGCCTTTTCGACGGGCCACTCGTCAGAGGAAGCATCCAGCCCCAGCGGTGGCTGGATATTCTCCAATCCCTCATGCGCCGTCCAGGCTGCGATGCTCTCGAGAGCGCTTGGGTCCGGATCGGTTGGCTGGAAGGTCAGGTTCGGGAATCCTCGTGCAAAATGCACAGCGTGCTCGCCGGTACCCTCGGCAATTGTCATCACAGTTCCGCGCTCCGGCAGGATTGTGCGCAGCACCTCCGCAATCGGATCGCGGTTGCGTTGGGCCGGCGGAGCGTAGCGGCGGGCATCGGTCATGTGGTGATTCCTGTTGGCGTCATCCCGGCCAAGCGAAGCGCGAGCCGGGACCGTTATCCGTATCACGAAGGCCCCGGATAAATCCTGCCCGCCCGGCGGGCAAGACTTTCCGGGATGGTCTGATATCCGCCGCCCAGCCAATTTTCGCTTCCCTTCCGGGCTCCGATGCTTTTTTATGCCGCCGGGGCGAACCGCCCTTCACCGATCATTCGCACGCGCGTTCGCATAATTGAGAGGGTACTATGGGAGAAAACATCAGACTGAAGGCTAAGGACGGTTTCGAGCTCGGCGCTTATGTCGCCAAGCCGTCCGGCACGCCCAAGGGCGCAATTGTAGATATTCAGGAAATTTTCGGCGTCAACCAGCACATGCGCGCCGATACCGACCGCTATGCGGCTGCCGGCTATCTTGCCATTTCCCCGCAGCTTTATGACCGCGTTGAGCCGAATGTCGAGCTCGGCTATACCGGCGACGAGCCGAAGAAGGGCATGGAAATCCGCTCCAAAACCGAGATGGACAAGGTGCTGATGGATATCCAGGCCGCCATCGACCACGTCAAGGGCGCCGGCAAGGTCGGTGTCGTCGGCTATTGCTGGGGCGGCACGCTGACTTTCGCTTCCGCCGTCAACCTGCCGGACGTGGCCGCGGCAGTCGCCTACTACGGCGGCGGCGTGCCTGATATGGCCGACCAGAAGCCCAATTGCCCGACCATGATGCACTTCGGCGACCAGGATCACGGCATTCCGATGGACAAGGTCAAGATCGTGCAGGAAAAGCGCGGCGGCGATTGCGAAATCCACGTCTATGAAGGCGCCGGCCACGGCTTCAACTGCGACGAGCGCGCTTCCTGGAATGAAGCTGCTGCCAAGACCGCTGCCCAGCGCTCGCTGGACTTCTTCGGCAAGCATCTGGGCTGATCGCGCAGAACATGCGAGCCCCCGCTCCGGCCCGTCCGGGGCGGGGGTTTTGTTTGCCCGCCTGAGACTTGATCGCGGTCAAGCAGCCGCGCCAGACATCCTGCATTCTCCTTGGACCGCGCAAGCCACGGTGGTAGAACAGCAAAAATTTCCCCGGGAGGCTCCCCATGATCGTCAAGAACCAGACCCAGTTGACTGAAGCCGTAATGGAGGTGATGCGCACCAGCGGCGAGGATGCGCGCTTCCAGGAAATCATGACGGCGCTGGTCAAGCATCTGCATGCCTTCGTCAAGGAGGTGAAGCTGACCGAAAAGGAATTCCAGCTTGGCGTCGAACAGATCATCAAGATGGGCCAGCAATGCACCGACTCCCATAATGAAGTGGTGCTGATGGCAGGTTCGCTGGGCGTCTCGCAGCTTGTCTGCCTGATCAATAATACGGACGATGTGGACGGCGACACCACCGCCAACCTCCTTGGCCCATTCTGGCGCGATCATACGCCTCCGGCCGAAAACGGCTCGTCCATCGTCCGGTCCGATACGCCGGGCGAGACCATGTTTGTCAAGGGTACGGTGACGGACGAGGCTGGCAAGCCCGTGCCGGACGCCCGCGTTGATATCTGGCATTCGGCCACCAACGGGCTCTACGAGCAGCAGGACGAGAACCAGGCCGAGATGAACCTGCGCGGCATGTTCAAGACCGATGAGAAGGGTCAGTTCTGGTTCTGCTCGATCAAGCCGTCCGGCTATCCGATCCCGACCGAAGGGGTTGCCGGCCAATTGCTGAAGCGCCAGAACCGCCAGCATTTCCGCCCGGCGCATCTGCATGTGCTGATCAACAAGCCGGGTTTCAAGACGCAGGTCACGCAGGTCTATGTCAGCGACGATCCTTTGCTCGACAGGGACCCGCAATTCGGCGTTACCGAGCGGCTGGTAGGCGATTACGTGCGGCACGAGGAGAAAAGTGCCGAACCGCATACCTCAACGCCGTGGTGGTCGCTGGACTATACATTCGTGCTGCGCCCGGGCGATTCCGCGCTGCCGCGCCCGCCCATCAAGTGAACAGAACAATCACGGGAAAACGCCATGAAAGCCGCCTATATTACCGCCGCTGGCGGAACGGATAAATTCGTCTATGGCGATCTGCCCGATCCGGTAGCCGGTCCGGGGGAAGTCCTTATCGACATCCATGCCGCCAGCGTCAATGGCGCGGACTACAAGTCGCGCCAGAACGCCTACGGCCACCAGATGACATTTCCCTATATCCTCGGCCGCGACTTTTCCGGCGTTGTCAGCGCCCTTGGCGAGGGTGTGACGGACTGGCGCGTGGGCGACGAGGTATTCGGCGTCTGCGATGTCGGACAGGAGGGCACTTATTGCGAGAAGATCGCGATGAAGGCGTCGCTGGTTGCACGAAAGCCCGCCGCGATGAGCCATGCCGATGCCGCGGCGCTGGCGCTGATCGGGCTGACCGCGCTTGTATCCGTGGAAGACACGTTGCAATTGCGCAAGAGCGAGACAATTCTCATTCAGGGCGGCGCCGGCGGCGTTGCCGGCTTCGCCATCGAACTCGCCAGGCATATCGGCGCAAAGGTCATCACCACCTGCAGCGCGAAGAATATCGACTATGTCCGCGGCCTCGGGGCCGATGAAATCATCGATTACAATGCTGTCGATTTCGCCGAGGTGGTCAACAATATCGACTGTGTGTTCGATACGGTCGGCGGCGAGGTCGCCAGAAAGGCCTTCGGCGTGTTGCGGCCCGGCGGGCGTGCCGCCTTTATCGCATCTGGAATGAAGCCGCTGGAATCACCACGCGCCGATGTGCAGTCCCTGCGGCCCAATGTCGGGCGCGATCGTGAGCACCTGGAACGGATTGCCGAACTCCATGCCGCAGGCGCCATCACCGTGCCGGAAATCACCCTGTTCGAACTGTCGCAGGCTGCAAAGGCAAGCGAAATCAGCGAGGCCCGCCATCTGCGCGGCAAGCTGGTGTTCAAGATCCGCTGACGCAGCCGGCTACTACGGCGAATTTGGCGTCAGTGCCGGCGAGTACTGGCGCTGGTCTCCTTGGCGATGGCAATGCCTTCCTTGATACCGGCAGCGAGTACGTCCTCGCCGATACCCTGCAGGTAGAGGCGGCCGGCCATCTGGACGAGGACGGCCATTTCGATGGCGCCCTGCGGCAGGGATTCGTCCAGCATGTAGCAGCCCATGGTGGAGGCGCCTATGAAATCGGCGATCTCGGCGGCCCGGCAGACGACGCAATCGTCGTCTTCGGAATGGGTTAGCAAGGGGTGTGTATCGGACATGGGGTTCTTAACCTCTTTGATATTCCCCTGAATTAAAGGCGGA
>JAPOIA010000269.1 GCA_029979185.1 Alphaproteobacteria bacterium
TCGTTGGCGGAAAGCTTCACCAGCGGCCGACCATCATCGGTCGCGGCCTTGCCGGGCACATAGGCGTGAATGCCCAAAATCCAGTCCTTGGGCTTAGGATGTGCAACTGTGTCTGTCATGGCCGGGGGCTTTACCCGCTCGACGCGAAAAGGCCAAGCATGGGAGAGAAGACGCCCGGCATCGTCCCAACCGTGGGCGATCATGGCGGCGGGGTGCCACTTTCCGACTGAAGTGGTCAGCAACATATGCGGCAAAGGAAAAATGGCGGAGACGGAGGGATTCGAACCCTCGAGACCATTTCTGGTCTGCTCATTTAGCAAACGAGTGCCTTCAGCCACTCGGCCACGTCTCCGCTTGGCTGGAATCTTTGATTCCAGCCGTTGTTCATATGCCTTAGGCAAACCGGCATTGCAAGGCCGATTGCTTGCCGGTCTCCTCGGCTGTCCCGCGCTCGGCGGCAAACTGGGCGACAAGGAAGGAATGGTTCCTCTCCAGGCAACTTTGCCAGCCGGCAGCTACCGTTTCCTTGTGGCGATGGCTCCAGCTTTTTGGCCATCCACCAGGAAAATTGCGGTCAATCCGGGCGCCTGGCTGGCGCAGGGTCCCATCGTCTCTGTAAATGGTAAAACTTGACGGGGGCATGCGTAGGGCTGGATTATGTCGCCGTATTTGAGAGAGCGGGCAGCTGTGTGGAAGCTTTCGGGGCGCGCGGCTGCCGCTCCGAAGCGTTTGGCTGTTGGAGCCGCTGTTCAATAAAGTTTCATCGGGAGAAATTTCATGGCGCGGTCTCGCAACTGGTGGATCGGACTTCTGCCCCTGGCGCTGCTCTGGCTTTGGGTCGCCGGCAGCCAGACTGGCCGCCTGGAGCAGGATATTGCGGCGCGGACGGTTCCTGCCATCGCCAAGGCCAGATCGATGGTCGATCAGGCGAAAGTGTCCGTACAGGGGCGGGACGTAACGGTTGCGGGCACGGCGCTGGCGGAGAGCGCCCGTGCGGAAATAGCCAGGCTGAAGGATGTTCCGGGCGTCCGGAAGGCGAATGCGAGTCTTTCGCAGCTGGCCCGGATTTCGCCCTACCGGTTTTCCGCCGCGCGTGAGGACGCAAAGATCACCCTGCAGGGGCATGTCAGCGATCCGGCGCTGCGCGACGCGCTGGTTGCGGCGGCAGGCCAGGCCGCAGGCGCCGATGGCATGGTTGTCGATGAACTGCAATACGGCAGCGGTGCGCCAGGCGGCTTCAAGGCGGCGGCGTTGCATGGGATTGCGCGGCTTGCCGCGTTGAAGGATGGCAGCTTCGCACTGTCCGATGCGCAGTACAGTCTCTCGGGTACAGCCGGAAGCAGCGCGGACTACACTGCATTGCTGGCGGCGACCGGTGCGTTGCCAGCCGGTTTCAAGCCGGGAGCCATACGGATAGTTGCGCCGCTGGCCGCAGGATATCGTTTTGCTGCCTCGCGCTTGGGGAATACGATCACGCTCGAGGGCTTTGTGCCGGATCAGAAAACCCGCGAAAGTCTGGCGGCGCAGGCGCGCAGTGTTGCCGGCGCCGATGGCAAGATCGAAGACAAGCTGCAATATGCATCCGGAGCGCCCGCCACTTTCGCGGCAAACGCCGGGACGGTGGTTGCCCGGCTCGCCGATCTTCAGTCCGGTTCCATCACGCTGTCGGAGGCAACGGTTTCGATCAAGGGCGCCGCCGTGAGTAGCGAGAGGTTCGCTGTCCTGACTGGCGAGAATGCAGGGCTTCCTGCCGGTCTCAAAGCCGGTCCCGTTGCGGTTACCGCGCCAGCTGTCTCTCCCTATTCTTTCGTTGCGTCGAAGAGGGACGGTGGGTTGCAGCTGGGTGGCAATGTTCCCGATGCGAAGATGCGCGCGAAGTTGCTTGAGGCGGCGCGCAATGCAGTCGCCCTCGGCAATGGTTCTGTCGAAGACAAACTGGATTACGCCAGCGGCGCTCCCGCCGGCTTTGAGGCGCAGGCTCTTTACGCAATAGCCGTTGCGGCGCAATTGAAACGGGGTGCCTTCAGCCTGCGGGATACTGTCGCCAGCCTCAGCGGCGAAGCGCAGAATTCCGCCAGCTATGATGCGTTGCGCGGCGCGTTGCAGGATTTGCCGGCAGGCGCGAGGGCAGGGCAGTTGTCCCTTGCACCCCCGGTTTCGCAGTCCTATTCCTTCTTCGTGGCTCGCGATGGCGACAAGATTACGCTAAGCGGGTCTACCCCGACACCGGAGATGCGGACCGAGTTGAAAGCGCTGGCTGGAGCCCTGCCGGGTGTGAAGACGGTGGACGACCGGCTGACCTATGCCAGCGGCGCTCCGGACAAATTTTCGACCATCGCCTGGACCGGCATCTACGTTGCAGGCCGGCTTAACTCCGGGCGCTTTTCCTATGTCAACGGCAAGGTTGGCCTGAGCGGCGAGGCGCCAGATTCGCAAGTCTATGTCGACGCGACCCGGGCGCTTGGCGGGTTGCCCGGTGGCCTGGGGGGCGGGACCGCCGATATCATGCCTCCTGCTGCGAAAACCTATTCGTTCTCTATTGCGCGAATGGCCGACCGGCTGGTGTTGAGCGGGCAGGCGCCATCCGTCGCCGTGCGCGAGGCATTGACTGCGACGGCCAGAAAGCTGGCTGCGGGGCGTACCGTCGAAGACAAGTTGTCTTTTGCGTCCGGCGCTCCGGCCAATTTCCGGCAACTAGCTGAGTATGGCATCGGGCTGGCGGCGCAATTGAAGAGCGGAGCGTTTTCCCTGCGGGGCAACGGCGCGAGCCTGTCGGGGGATGCGCCATCCTCGGCGGTATATGAAGGTCTGCTGCAAGCCATGGAGACGTTGCCCGGCGGCGGCCGCAAGGTGCTGGTCGATGTGCTGCCGCCGGTTGCCGATCCCTATGCCTTTGCCGCCCGGCGCAGCGGCGACACGGTAACTCTTTCCGGGCATGTTCCCTCGCCGGATTTGCGCGAGCGGCTGTCTGCGGCTGTCAGTGCGTCCGGGCGCAAGCTGAAGGACGAACTCACCTATGCCAGCGGCGCCGGCCCGGACTTCGAGAATGCGGCTATCCGCGGCATCCAGCTCGCTGCGGGCGTGAAGGATGGCGACTACAAACTGACGGGCAACACGTTCACATTCAGTGGCGAGGCGCTGGACCGGCACGGATACGATCAGGCGCGGCAGATACTTGCCAATTTCCCGCGCAGGATCCGCCACGGCTTGGTCAATGTGCTGCCGCCGGCAGCTAAACCCTACGATTGGTCGATCGTGCGTAAAGGCAACACCATCGAACTGACAGGCAATGTGCCGAACGAGACAATGCGGGCGGAGCTGGAGCGCCAGGCGCGGCAGATGTTTCCGGGCCTGACTGTCACCAATACGATGCAGGTATCGCGTGGCGCGCCCGCTGGCGACTATGCCGCCATGGTGAAATTTGCGCTGGCGCAGGCCGCGAGACTGCGTGACGGCAGCGTGAACCTTCGCGATGGCAGGCTGAGTATTAAAGGAAATGCGAGCGACAAGGCCGGTGCGGACGTGCTGCGCGATTTAAGGAAAGCGCAGCTGCCGCGTGGATTGCAAATGCAGGATCTCGACGTTCTGGCGCCCTTGCCGGACAAGATCCCCGTGGCGTTGCCGCCGAAGACGGAGATATTTGTTCCCGTTGATGCGAAATCGGCACAGGGTGCTTCAGGCGCCGGAAAGCAGATTGACCTGAAGTTGCCGCCTGCTGTCGATGCACGCGAAGCCGTGCCGAAAAATCCAGAGGCTGCCGGCACCGGCACGGGCTCGAAGCCTGATGCGGCTGCAGGGCAGGCAAGGGCAGCATCCGATAAAAATCCTGCTACGACAGGCGGTGCATGCGGGCCTACGGAAGCGCCAGTGCTGGTTTACTTCCCGTCCGGCAAGACGGTGCTGCGCAATG
>JAPOIA010000026.1 GCA_029979185.1 Alphaproteobacteria bacterium
GAGGACATGCGCTTCGGTGGCGGCGGGCCGGTGGTCGCAGAGGTGGTCGCAGTGCACAAGCTGCGCACGCCGCTCGCTGCGCTTCCGGCGCCGCTCGCGGCGGCCGCACTCGCCGCACAGGGGCTGGCGGCGACGGCTGCAGCTGAGGACGAGCCCTTGCGCGTGGAGGCGGAGGCGCTCGAGGCGGCGGCGGTGGAGGCGGCGGCAGACGCGGCGGCGGCGGCGGCGGCGGCGGCGCGGCGCGGCGCGCGCGATGCGGAGGCGTGGGTGCTGCACTTCACGTGCCTCCGCGCCGCGCCGCACGCGCGGCTGCACATCACGAGCAACGGCAGCCCCGTCGGCGGCGCGCCGTTTCGGCTCGTTGCGCTGACGTTACAACCGGGCGAACTGCACGTGTATCCAGTCGTAGTTGCGCAACCGGCCCAGCGAGATCGCGCCTTCCTCTTCCCATAAATCAAACCATTTGGCGTATTCGGGCCGGGCGAAGGCGGCCTTGTCCTTGCCCCAGCGCAACCGGTTGCGGGCGGGATCGAAGTCGAAGCCGATACCCCAGGAATGCATGCACCAGGCGCTGCCGCCGCGCATCTTGCGGACGTTGAGGCAGCCGCCGAAAAGATCGAGACCGAGTAGCGTAATGTTGTCGCCGTAGTGATCCAGCACGCGTGTCAGTACGCGGGCAGCGGCGTCGTGTACTTTCTCGTGGCAGAGCGTCGAATGGACGACGGTGGATGTATCCCACGCGAGGCGCATGGGATACGAGAGGGCAAGGCGCATCTGGTTCTCGCCGGGGCGACCGAAGTATGTCGAAGCGTCTTTCTGGCGCGGCCAGTCGAGGGTGCGGGCCGTGGCTGGGGCCGGCGCCGGCTCTGTTCCCGCATTGGCTGCATCGCGCCATGTTTCCGGCTCCTTGTCGCCGCGCAGGCGCGCTTCGTAGATTTCAATGACGTGGCGGGGCTGCGGACCTTCGAGGCCATCGATCCTGCCGGCGTCGATGCCGTCGAGCGTACACAGATATTGCCGGGCCGCGGTGAGCAGCCGTGCCTTCGGCCAGTCGCGCCAGCCGTCAAGGCCTTGCGTTTGCAACGCCGCCTGGATAGAGCGCCTGGTCTGCGGACCGTACAGGCTGTCCATCGCGCCGGTATAGATCGGCTGCGCTGCAAGCCTTTTCTGGATTTCGCTGATATCGAGAGACTGTTCCGCTTTTGCACCATTCTGCGCGGCGATTGCTTTGCCTGTTTCGTTCATGAATTACTCCGCTGGATCTTTTGCGATCCGCGGAGCCTATGATTGGGGAAGAGGAGGGGGATAAATGAGGACGGAAGACTTGTGTGCCTATTGCGCCAGCTTCTTCCCCAGCCCGACTTCCTCGTAGCCGCCGCCGGTTTCGTCGGGCCAGGAAACGGCGGTCTGGAAAGACGGCCTTGCCGACAGTCTTTCATAATAGGCATGAACGTTGGGCCGGTCTGCCAGCGACCAGAACTGGCCGCCGCCGATGGCGTTGAGGCGGAAGAGATACGGCGCAATCGTTATATCCGCGAGCGACAGGGCTTCTCCGGCGATCCAGTCGCGGCCCGCCAGAGTTCTCTCCAGCCGGTCGAGCAGGCCGGCGATCCTGGCTTGCGATTCCTACTATTCTGCTTCGCCGATTTCACCGCGCAAGGCGCGGCTGTGGATGTCGCGGTAGAATTTCAGCGGACGGCGCTCGGCCTGTTTTGTCAGCTCCTCTTCCGACCAGCGGTTGCGCAGTTTCGGGATGAGGTATTTCACCGCCGTCAGTTTGACGATGGCGACGAAATCGTCCTCGCACTGGCGGATGAATTCGCGCATGCGGGCACGCTGCAGCGGGGCGGACGGTTGCAGGGCAGGGCCGTCGAAGGCTTCGTCGATATATTCGTTGATGATGGTGGATTCCGTCACCACCTCGCCGTCATGCACCAGCGTCGGCACGATGCCGCCGGGATTGATGGCGAGATATTCCGGTGTCATGTGGGCGAAGGCGAACAGGTCGATATAGCGGCTCGTCCATTTGACGCCCTTTTCCTCCAGCGCCATGCGGCAGCGGACGGAACAGACGCTGCTCCAGAAGTGATAGAGTTCGACTGCCATAATCAAAATCCCTGTTTGGCCAGTTCGCGCACGTCCGATGGCTTGCCGGCGTAGCGGCTGGCCGGGCGTTTCAGTTCGAGATTGTCGCGCAGCGTCGTGCCGTCGTAGCCGGTGCGAATGAGGCCGCGGTTCTGCAGTTCCGGGATCAGCAGCTCGATGATGTTGTTGAGATCGCCGGGCATGGTCATCGGCTGGAAGATGAAGCCGTCGCAGGCGTGGCCCTCGAACCATGTCTGCATTTCGTCGGCGACTTCCGTGACCGAGCCGCGCATGGTCAGCTTGCCATGCGAGCCGGCGAGACGCTCGTAGAGCTGGCGGATGGTGAGGTTTTCCCGCTCCGCCATCGCCTTTACCGATACGGCGATGCCGGCGGTCTTGCGCGTCTTGCTTTCACGGTCCGGCAGGTGATCGTCCACATCGCAGTCGGACAGGTCGATGCCGAGCAGCGTGCCGATATATTCGCGCCCGACGACCGGGTGGATCAGCTCGGCGAGTTCCCGCTCGATATCGAGCGCCTCGCTGCGCGTCCTGCCGACGATGGCGGTGAGGCCCGGCAGCACGCGCAGCTCATCCGGCTGGCGGCCGTACTTGCCCATGCGGGTCTTGATGTCGGCATAGTGCTTTTGCGAGCCTTCCAGCGTCAGTTCGCCGGAAAAGACGCCCTCCGCTGTCGCGGCAGCGAGTTCCTTGCCGGCGTCGGAAATGCCGGCCTGGAAAATCACCGGGCGTCCCTGCGGTGGACGCGGCACGTTCAGTGGCCCGCGCGATCTGAAATATTGCCCCTCGTGGTTCAGCCGGTGCAGGCCTTCGGGGCGGAAGAAGCGGCCACCCTCGCGATCATAGACGAAGGCGTCGTCGTCCCAGCTATCCCACAGGCCTTTCACCACCTCGACGAACTCATGCGCCATGCGGTAGCGCTCGTCGTGCTCGTAGTGTTCGTCGCGGCCAAAATTGTAGGCCTCGGCGTGGTTGCCGGAGGTGACGCAGTTCCAGCCCGCGCGTCCGCCCGACAGATGATCGAGCGAGGCCATGCGGCGCGCGAGGTTGTAGGGCTCGTTGTAGCTGGAGGTCTGGGTGGCGACGAGGCCGATATGCTTGGTCATCATCGCCAGCGAGGCGAGCAGGGTGGTCGGTTCGAAATAGGCGGTATATTGCGAGGAACGGCTTAAGGGCTCGATATCGGCCTCGCGCACGGCGGCGCTGTCGGCAAAGAACAGAAAGTCCAGCCCGGCGCGCTCGGAGGCTTGCGCGCATTCGATGTAGTGCCGGATATTGATCCCGGCGTCCGGCTGCGAACCGGGATGGCGCCAGGCGGCGATATGGTGGCCGGTGTTCTTGAAAAACACCCCCACATGCATGCGGTCGGAGCGGGACATTTTTTTGTGGCCTCGTGCGTGCGTTTCCGTTTCGAGGGAGACTACGCCGGTGCGCGGGGGGAGGTAATCGGCGGTGGCGCATACGAAAAGGCCGGTCCAGGCAGTTGGCGCTCTGGTCCGGCCACTCTTAAAATATATGCTCGCTGACTCACGCCATCTCGGCCATCGCCTCTTTCACTTCCTTCTCCACATCGTAGTCGTAAAGACTGAGCCGGAGTCCTGCGATGTTGCGGATTTCGTGGTCGCGCTGTTCTATGCTGTCGTAGAGGGAATCATAACGCATACCGTTCTTGCGCGCTTCGGTCTGCACCATGTCGGTGCGCGGCTTGCGCAGGCGCTCGTAGGTCTGCAGCAGTTGCGGCACGTCGGCGCTGGAGCGGCCTTCGAGCAGCATGGAGAGGGCGACCCCGTCCTCGATGGCCTGGTTCACGCCCTGGCCGAGATGCGGCAGCATGGGGTGGGCGGCGTCGCCCAGCAGGGTCAGACGGCCGTTGCTCCAGCTTTTCAGCGGGCGGCGGTCGTTGAGGCCCCACCAGAAGCAGTGGTCCACCTTGTCGAGCAGCTTGCCGATCATCGGGTCCCAGCAGGCGAAATCGGCGGCGAGTTCGTCGCGGTCGCCCTCGGCGGACCAGCTTTCGACCGTGGCGATATCCATCGGCACGAAGCCGACATAGTTCAGCAGTTCGCCGCGGCGCACGGGGAAGACCATGAAGTGCTTGCCGTCGCCCATCCACACCTGGTGGGTCTCGTCGTACCAGCTGTCGAGCTTCGAACGCTCGACAAGTCCGCGATAGGCGCGGAAGCCGGAATATTCCGGCTCGGATGGTTCTGTCGCAAAGGGCTGCAGGACCGAGCGCAGCCCGTCGGCGGCGACGATGAGGTCCGCCGTGTCGGAATGTCCGTTCTCGAAGGTCACGGTGGCGGAATTGGCGTCCTGCGAGAAGCCGGTCGCGCGATGGCCGCATTTCACCGTGCCGGGAGGCAGGGCGGCGGCGAAGGCCTCGAGAATATCGGCGCGATGCATGCCATAGAAGCCGTTCCAGCCGCTGGAATCGGCCATCACGATGGGCCCGACTTCCGAACCATCCATGCGCCGGTACATCGAGCCTGCGCCGACCCTGGCGCCCACTTTGGCCAGCGCGTCCTCAAAGCCCATGCGATGCATCTGGCGCAGGCTGTTGGGGTAGATGAAGATGCCGGCGCCGACTTCGCCGAGTTCCGGGGCCTGTTCATAGACGGTGACGTCGAGGCCCTTCTGGATCAGGGCGTTGGCCGCCGCCAGCCCGCCCATGCCGCCGCCGACGACGATGGCGCGCAGGTTGGTCTTTTGCGGTTTTCTGTCAGTCATGTGGTAACCTCCGAATTTCATCTGTTTGCGACAGCATGGGGCGGTGGAACCCGCCACTCTTCACACTGCTGGACCTGATGCCGCATAGCTAACGTCCCCATGCCGTCCCGTCCAGCCGACGCAGCGTCGCGGGGCCGGAAAAAGCAGCGGCAAATCCTTCAAGATCTGTTAGTGTTTCCCGGCAATCGGGATCAATACAGGGAGGATATCATGGCCTATGGCGTTGAGGATTTCTGCAGGGACTGCAAGAGCGCGATCGACGGCTATCGCGGCAAGGCCGATCTGGATGCCGTGCGCGGCTATCTGGAAAAGCTGCTGAAGAACGAAGCATTCCTGAACGAGCATTGCGGCCCGGATGCCGAGGTTGGCACCCATACGCTTTACCGCGATCCGGATACCGACTTCATGCTGCTGGCGCATATCCAGGATGCCGGCCGCACCTCGCCGCCGCACGACCATGGCGCGTCCTGGGCGGTTTATGGCCAGGCGGTCGGCTGGACCGACATGACCGAATACGACCGCAAGGACGACGGTTCGCAGAAGGGCAAGGCGGAGCTGGAGGTTTCCCGCAAGTACCGGCTGGAGCCCGGCATGGCCGGCTATTTCCCGCCGCATGCGGTGCATTCGATCCACTTTCCGGACAAGGCGCGCTTTATTCGTGTCACGGGGACGGACCTCACCCAGGTCGCCACCCTGCGCTACAACATGGCCGAGAAATCCGTAAACGAGGTCAATCCGAACAGGGCGGGCGAAGCGGCAGGCGCTGCCCGCGCCTGAGGCGTATTTCGGGGCGCGAAACCGTTTCCCTTTTCGCGCGGTCCGGCTATACCGCGCCCCATGAACATATTCGCCACATATCACGGCCATGTCGCCGCCGCCCTGAAAGCCATCATCGCAGAGGGGCGGTTGCCCGCCGATCTCGACCTTGCCCGCTTCGTGGTCGAGCCGCCGCGCGATCCCTCCCATGGGGACATGGCGACCAATGCCGCCATGGTCTATGCCAAGGAGGCGAAGGAGCATTTCGCCAATCCGCGCCTGCTGGCGACCGAGATCGCCAATGCGCTCGGCAAGGCGCCGGGCGTCGAGGGCGCTGCTGTCGCCGGTCCGGGGTTCATCAATATCCGGCTCAAGCCTTCCTGTTTCCACGAGGTGGTGCTGGCCACGTTGAGCGACGCCGATTTCGGCAAGGGGCCGAAGCGCGAGGGCGGGCCGGTCAATGTCGAATATGTTTCCGCCAATCCGACCGGGCCGATGCATGTCGGTCACGGGCGCGGCGCTGTGTTTGGCGATGCGCTGGCCAGCCTGTTGCAATTCGCCGGTTACGATGTGACGCGCGAATATTACATCAACGATGCCGGGGCGCAGGTGGATGTGCTCGCACGGTCGGCCTATCTGCGCTACCGCGAGGCGCTGGGCGAGGACATCGGCGCAATTCCCGATGGGCTATACCCGGGAGACTATCTCTGCGCGGTAGGCCAATTGCTGAAGGAGAAATTCGGCGACAGCCTGAAGGACAAGCCGGAGAGCGAATGGCTGGCCGATGTGCGCGCCGCCGCGATTGCTGGAATGATGGACATGATCCGCTCCGACCTTGAAGCGATGAACATCCGCTTCGACGTGTTCTTTTCCGAGCGCTCGCTGACCGGCCGCGACGATGGCGGGCCGGACCGGGTGGCCGAGGCAGTCGACTGGTTGCGCGGCCGCGATCTCGTTTACGAAGGCCGCCTGCCGCCGCCGAAGGGCCAGTTGCCGGACGATTGGGAAGACCGTGAGCAGACGCTGTTCCGCTCGACGAATTTCGGCGACGATGTCGACCGGGCGCTGCTGAAGTCCGACGGTTCCTATACCTATTTCGCTTCCGACATCGCCTATCACAAGTCCAAGCTGGATCGCGGTTTCACAACCCTTATCGACGTTTGGGGAGCCGACCATGGCGGCTATGTGAAACGTATGGCTGCAGCGGTAAAGGCGCTGTCGGCAGGGACGGCGGTTCTCGACGTCAAGCTGTGCCAGCTCGTGAAGCTGGTGCGCGATGGCGAGGAAGTAAAGATGTCCAAGCGTTCCGGCGACTTCGTGACCCTGCGTGAAGTCGTCGACGAAGTTGGCGTCGATGCAGTGCGGCTGATGATGCTGTTCCGCAAGAACGATGCGACGCTGGATTTCGATCTGGGCAAGGTCATCGAACAATCGCGCGACAATCCGGTGTTCTATGTGCAATACGCTCATGCGCGCGCGCATTCGGTTCTGCGGCAGGCGCAGCAGGCCTTTCCGGACGGGGATTTTTCCGCTGCAACGCTTGCAGGAGCGGACCTGTCGCTACTGGAAGACTCCGGTGAAATCGAGCTCATCAAGCAGATCGCGCAGTTTCCGCGCGTTATCGATGCGGCAGCTGTTGCGCACGAACCGCACAGGCTGGCTTTCTACTTGCACGAACTGGCGAGCCTGTTCCATTCGCATTGGAACAAGGGAAAAGATCAGCCGCAATTACGGTTTATTAATCAAGAAAGAGGAGATTTAGCGAGTGCGCGGGTTGCGTTAGTAGTTTCTTTAACCCGGGTACTCGCGTCGGGGCTTGGTATATTAGGAGTTAGCGCCCCGGAGGAAATGCGTTAGACTGTTCCGCGAACTGGATCTGCCTGACGGCAGTTCATACATATTCAGCGGCGCAGTTGCGCGGCGGTTCGATTGATTGCGATGCGCCATGTACCAGCATCAGCACTCGGACCTGCAAGAGTTGAGGGTGATTATGAACGAGTCCGCGGCCAAGTCCCTACGGGGCGAAACTTCCGAACCCTTTGATATCGAAGAGTTTGAGCAGCGCATGCGCGGTTCGCAGCCGCGTCCGCCTGGGCACGATCCCCTGGTTGAGCTCACACAGCTGGTCAATTCCGCCGAAGATCCTTTTCGTGATCTGTTTGCCGATCCGGCAGCTGCGCGGGCCCTGTCGAGCGCTACGCAGACGCCGCCACCCGCGCCGGCTGCACCAGCGCCGGCTGATTCCTTCTCCGACTATCCCGATCAGGCGCCGGAAATGCTGCGGTCCGTGGCGGACCAGATGCGTGCGCCCAGTTCGCCTGTCCAGGTTCCGCCAGCGGTGACCGAGGCTGCAGAGCCGGCCTATCAGCCGGATCAGGGCCTTGCCCAGAATTTCCATGAGGAGCCGCTCAGAGAACCGGTTCGCCCCGCTGCTCCCGCCCCGGTGACGGCTCCCGAGCCTTTCGATGCTGCCGCGCCCCAGATGAACGCCGAGGAGCATTTTGCCGCTCCGGCTCTTCGGGGCTCGATGGCTCCGGCTGATCCGGATCCGATCGACGAATTCGAGCGCTCAATAGTGCAGCTTGTTGCTGCGCGCAATGCCGGGCAGGTGCAGCAGGACTATCAGGCTCCCGTTACTGCGCCGGTGTCCCCACCACCGCCGACGCCAGCTGCTTCGCAAACGCCGTTGCGTGTTCCGCCTCCACCGCCCTTTCCTGCGCAGACGCAAGACCAGGATTGGCAGGCTGAGCCTTCGCAGGCGGAATCTTACCAGAATCATGCTTATGAAGATCAGACCGCTTTCGACAAGTCGGGAGCATACAGCGATGAGGCGCCGTCGAACGTGCGCCCGGCTATCCCGGCGGATTGGCTGGGAGATGCGGACGCGCCGCATCCTGCAGCCTATGGTGATGGTCCCCGTGGCAGCCGCTCGCGCAAGCCGATGTACTATATGGGTGGCGCGCTTGCCGTGATGGTGCTTGGCATCGGGGTAACGCTTGCCATGCGCACGACGGGTCCCGGAGACGGGAAAATTCCGACAATCACTGCCTCCGGTGACAGTATCAAGGTCAAGCCGGAGCAAGCGGCATCCAGGCCTGTACGGACCGTGTCAGTATTGAATGCCGGGGATGCCAAACCTCAGGCGGCCAAGGTTGTCTCGAATGCGGAGCAGCCGATCGACCTGGCGCAGGTGCCCGACGAGCCCAAGCGCGCACGGCGTATCCGGGAGGAGGAGTTGAGCAAGAAGCTCAATCTTGCCGACAAGAACCTGACCCAGCCGATTGCTACGGCCGCTCCGAAGATGCAGTCGGGCGCCTCTGGCTATTTCCCCGAGCCGCGCAAGGTTCGCACCGTCATGGTGCGCCCGGACGGGTCGCTGATCGACCCGACGGCTTCGATTGCCAAGCAGAAGGCTGCTCCCGTACAGGCGAAGCCTGAAGCCCGGAGAATAGCTCCGATTCCGCGTGTCGCCGAGACGCCGCCAGCGCGCAGCGTTGAGCGGGCCGCTTCCCAGCCGGTGCGGAAGAAGGCGGCGCCGCGTCTGAAAACCGCATCGCGGGCAGAGCCCAGGCGTCCGGCCCGAACTGCGGCGCTGGATCTGACACCCAAGAGGGTTCGTCCGCAAGCGGCTTCGTCCGGTGGCGGTTATGCTGTACAGCTTGCTGCGCCGGCCAGCGAAGGCGCTGCGCGTTCTGTCGCCAGCAAGGCTCGTGCGCGGTTCAGTTCGATTTTCGGTGGTCGTGCTCCTGACGTTCAGCGGGCCGTGGTCAAGTCGCGTACCGTCTACCGGGTTCGCGTAACCGGCCTCGACCGTGGCGCTGCGGCCAGAATGTGTTCGCAGGTCAAGGCCAAGGGTGGCAACTGCTACGTTGCGCGCAATTGATGGGTTGCCGGGGCCCGGACCCGCTGCGACCCCAGACGGGCAGTTCTGGATTGATGAGATGAATCAGAAGCCTTACGTCGGCAGCAAAACGGCGTAAGGCTTCTTCCTGTTATGATTTGCCGCCCGGCAACTGGCGGTTCAATGGTTTGCAAACGGAAGATCCATGGACGCAAACGCGCGCGCTTTTATTTTGGGTTGCGCTGGAACGGAACTGACCGCCGACGAGCGTGACTTCATTTCCCGTACCCGGCCATGGGGCCTCATCCTGTTCAAGCGCAATGTCGAAAACCGCGAACAGTTGCGCCGCCTGTGCAGCCAGTTTCGCGAGCTGACCGGCCGGGCCGATGCTCCGGTACTGATCGATCAGGAAGGCGGCCGTGTCCAGCGCATGGGGCCGCCGAACTGGCGGGCCTATCCGGCGGCCGCCAAATTTTCTGCCGCGCCATGCGCGAACGAAGACGAACGTCTGGGGTTGGTGCGGCTCGGCGCGCGGCTGATCGCGGAAGATCTGCGCGAGGCCGGTATCAATGTCGATTGCCTGCCGCTGCTCGATGTGCGGGACCGCGAAGGCCATGATATCATTGGTGATCGGCGACCGGGCCTATTCGGATGATCCGGCGATCGTCGCGCGGATGGGGCAGGCGGCCTGCGAAGGTCTGATGCAGGGCGGCGTATTGCCGGTCATCAAGCATATTCCCGGCCATGGCCGGGCGGGGGCCGACAGTCATCTGGAACTGCCGCGGGTGGATGCACCGCTGGAGGCGCTCCGCGAGGTGGACTTTGTTCCGTTTCAGGCGCTAGCCGCCATGCCGATGGCGATGAGCGCGCATGTCATTTACACGGCAATCGATTCGCAGAGGCCGGCTACTGTCTCACCGACGGTCGTGGACCGGGTTATTCGCGGCATGATCGGCTACGATGGGCTGGTGATGAGCGACGATCTGTCGATGAAGGCGCTTTCCGGCTCGTTTTCGGAGAAAACCGGGCATCTTTTTGCTGCCGGCCTCGATATGGCGCTGCATTGCAGCGGCAATCTTGCCGAATCGGAAGAGGTCGCCGAAGCTGCGCCATGGCTGGAAGGAAAACGTGCCGAGCGGGCCGTCCGGGCGCTTTCGATGATCGTCAAGGTTCCCGAACGAATAGATTCTGTGGACGCATCCGCCAGGCTGGATGCAGGGCTTGCGATTACTGCCTAGACCGATCACATTCCGGACAGGCGCAGGTTCTATTGCCCGCGCAACTGGAGTGATTCGCCTATGGCTGAACTGCCATTTGACGATAGTGAAGAAGTCGAACGCGGCGACAGCGAGCCCGCCTTTCTGGTCGATGTCGACGGATTCGAAGGTCCGCTCGACCTTCTGCTTGAGCTCGCCCGCCGCCAGAAAGTTGATCTTGCAAAGATTTCCGTTCTGGCGCTGGCAGAACAATATCTTGGCTTCATCGAGGCAGCCCGCAAGATGCGGCTGGAACTGGCGGCCGATTATCTCGTCATGGCGGCATGGCTTGCCTATCTGAAGTCGCGGTTGCTGCTGCCGGAGGCTCCCAAGGGAGAAGAGCCGGCTGCCGCGGATCTGGCTGCCGCCCTGGCCCAGCGCCTGCGCCACCTCGAAGCGATCCGTGCCGCAGCTGACAAACTGGTCAACCGGCCACGGATTGGTCGCGAAATGTTCCTGCGGGGGAGGCCGGAAGGAATTTCGGTGATCAAGCACTCCGAATTCCAGGCAAGCCTGTTCGAACTGCTGTCGGCCTATGCGCAACAACGCCAGACACAGGTGCTGTCGCGTGTTGTCCTGAAAAAGCGGGTTATCTGGACGCTTCCGGAAGCGCGGGCTGCGCTGGAGCGGCTGGCTGGCCATGCTTTCGAATGGACGGTTCTCGACCAGTATCTGGTGGAATATGCGGTTACCCCGCAGATGCGCCGGACGGTGCGGGCATCGGGATTTGTCGCTTCTCTCGAACTGGTTCGCGAAGGCCGCATTTCGATCCGCCAGGACGAACCATATGCGCCGATCTGGGTGCGTTCGCGTCCGGAAGGCGAAGCTGCCGCCGCAGATGCGGCGCATGGATGAGTTTCAATGCTGCCAGATATTGGCGCATGACCGGCCCCGGGGGCCGGAGTAACGCGTTTTGTGGAAAGGAAGACCTTTGTCTGAGGCTGCGCGAATTGAAGACTACGATCATTCGTTGAATGACAACGATCCGGCCGCTTCCGCCGAAGCGATGCTCGTGGCGGAGAAGGCCGATGCGCTGCGCATTGCCGAGGCGCTGATCTTTGCCTCGCCCGCTCCGGTGGAAGAGTCCGAGCTGGCGAAGCACATGGCGGACAGTATCGATCTGGACGAGGTCATGCAGGAGCTTCGCGACCATTACGAAGGCCGGGGGATCAATCTCGTTCGCGTGGCGAAAAAGTGGACGTTTCGCACGGCCGCCGACCTCGGCTGGCTGCTTTCGCGCGAGACGACGCAGCAGAAGAAACTGTCCCGCGCGGCGCTCGAAACGCTGGCAATCTGTGCCTATCACCAGCCGGTTACGCGCGCAGATATCGAGGAAATTCGCGGTGTGGCCATTTCCAAGGGCACGCTCGACGTGTTGATCGAAACCGGCTGGGTGCGCCTGCGCGGCCGCCGGAAGTCGCCGGGCCGGCCCGTAACCTATGGCACGACCGAAGAGTTCCTGTTGCATTTCGGGCTGGAAAACATCACCGACCTGCCGGGCCTTGACGAATTGAAGGGCGCAGGCCTGTTCGATGGCCGCCTGCCGCCGGGCTTCGGTGTGCCGACCCCGAACGACAATCCGGACCTGGCGGAAGACGAAGACCCGCTGGAGGATGGCGACGACCTGCTGGATTATGCCGCCGCCATTCCGGAGGACGGGGTCGGGGACGGCGAAAGACCTGCCGCCAAGGTCGACCCGGAAGCTGGCGAAGCCGCCATGGTCGCCACTGCGGAACAGGAGCCGGAGGCCGAAGAGCCAGCCGATGAGGTCGCGCTGGAGCCGGTGAGCGAAATCGACGAGCCGGTCGCTTCGCAGCTTGCAGGCGAAGCGGAAACTGGCGATGTGGAAGTCTCTGAAGAGGTTCAGGCACAAGATCCTGTCAGCGAAGAGCGAGCGGACGATAGCGGCAGCGAAGGCCGGAATTGACCGCTTCGCCGGATTGCCCGCGGGAGCCATTTTGGCTGCGCGAACTTGTCCCTGTTTGCTCGAAAGTATGCAGAATGGCGATTTCTTTTTGCCTGAGCGGAAGCTGTAGCCCGTCGAATATCGGAACTGCGTTAAAATCGACGTCAAAATGACCAATTTGCGGTGTTTTTTGAGTCCATCGCGGACGCATATGCGCTAAGTCACCTTTTTGTCTGCTTGTTTTTGGCGAGCCTCTCCCATACGTTCTGATCAGTTCGGTTGGGGAGGGCCCCAGCCACTTTGGTAGGAGGATTTTATGGGCGGAATGTCGATTTGGCACTGGCTGGTGGTCGGCGGCATTGCTTTGCTGCTGTTCGGCGGCAAGGGCAAGATTTCCGATATCATGGGCGACGTGGCCAAGGGCATCAAGTCGTTCAAGAAGGGCATGCAGGACGAGGAAGAGAAGGTCGCCACAGTTGCCGATGACGCCAAGGCGGAAGCCAAGACCATCGAGCAGGGCGCTGCCAAGAAGGTTGCCGACGAGCAGCCTCAGAGCCAGAAGGCCGGCTGATCTCTACGGCGCCTGCGGCGGCGGGTTTTGATCAAGTCCGATCATCGGACAGCCTGCCGTTCGCCTGTCATTCCGCGTATACCGGGCAGTCGCAGCTATCATTGCTGTTCTGCCCGGCAGACGGAATGCATTGCGCGTCTTCGCTTCACGCCTGTGTCGCGAACCGACCCTGTTAGTGGAGCAGTGTGCCAATGGCTTGCGGCACGTGTTTGTCGCCGTCGCGATTTTTTCAGGCACTTCGCTCCTGGTCTGCACTCCCTATGCGGGCGGACAGCCGCCCCAGTTTCGCCAGCTGCCTCTGGCGCGAACCTTCCTGTTTGGAATTGAAATCCCATGTTCGACTTTAGCGCGACCGAATTCCTCGTTATCGCACTCGTCGCACTGATCGTAATCGGTCCGCGCGAGTTGCCCGGACTGCTACGCCAGATCGGCCAGATGGTCGGCAAGATGCGGCGGATGGCCAGCGAGTTTCAGGAGCAGTTGAATACGGCCGTGGAATCCAGCGAAATCCAGGAGATCAAGACCGAAGTCGGCAAGCTGGCCGACGAGGCCCGGATCGACATGGATTATGATCCCGCCATCGACGCCGAGCGCGAAATTCGCGATGCGGTCGAGGGCAAGCCATCGGACAAGAAGGCCGAGATTCACAATCCCGATTACGGTAACGATCCGGACGATGCCCTGGTCGAGTTTCCTCCGGCGGACTCCGATACCGCCAGCGCTGCGAAACCGGCGGACAAGGCTGGGGACAAGGCCGGGGACAAGGCAGAGAAACACGCCGGTGGCAGCGACAACGCGATCGTTCGCGAACCGTCCAAGCCGCGCGCAGCGGCTTCGGGCAAGCGCCTGCCCGTCAATGCGGGAAATACTTCAACGGCTGATTCCGTCGCGGCCAAAACCGACAACGCCGACGGCAAACAGACTTCTTCTGAGGGTTGACCACAGCCATGAGCGAACATGACATCGAGGCATCAAAAGCGCCTTTGATTTCCCATCTGATCGAATTGCGTTCGCGTTTGATCAAGGCGGTCGTGGCGTTCCTGGTAATGTTCGTGGTGTTCTTCTTCTTTGCGAAGGATATCTACAACATCCTCGTGCTTCCGTTTTCCGAAGCGGCAGGGCCCAATGCGAAGTTGATCTATACCGCGCCGCAGGAGTTCTTCTTCACGCAGATCAAGGTGGCGATGTTCTCGGCGGCGTTTGCTGCCTGTCCGGTGATCTTCGGCCAGATCTACGCCTTTGTTGCGCCCGGCCTCTACAAGCACGAGCGGATGGCTTTCGCCCCCTATCTGGTGGCCACGCCAATCTTCTTCCTGCTGGGCGCGCTGATGGTCTACTATCTGGTGATGCCGAACCTCCTGAAGTTCTTCCTGTCGATGCAGCAGGATCAGGGAGCCGGCAAGGCGCAGATCGAACTGCTGCCGCGGGTAAGCGAGTATCTGTCGTTGATCATGACGCTGATCTTCGCCTTCGGCATCACCTTTCAGCTGCCGGTCATTCTGACCCTGCTGGGCAAGATCGGGGTCGTCTCTTCGGACTTCCTTAAGGAGAAGCGGCGCATTGCGATATTCCTCGCCTTCGTCGTTGCGGCTGTCCTGACACCACCGGATGTGTTCAGCCAGTTCGCGCTCGCGGTGCCGGCGATCCTGCTCTACGAAGGGTCGATCATCTCCGTGAAGATGATCGAGAAGGGCAGGGAAGAAAAGGCCGCGGAAGCGGCCAAGGCTGAAGAGGCCAAGGACGAAGAGGCAAAAGAGCCCGCGGCCTGATCCGGACCGAAGTTGGAACGCCGCCCGCAGGAAACTGCGGGCGGTTTTTTCTTGCATCGCCTGACTACTGGGCCGGCTATGTGCATGGCGCCTGAAAGCGGGGTATAGAGACAATCGCGAGTCTCCTTTGCACGACTGGCGCATGCGCCTTGCGCCTGTCCGTTTTTCTCGCCCGTCTTTTTTCTCCGGTCCCGGTCCTCATGCCCCTGCGCGATCAACTCTACGCTGCTCTTGTCGCGCTCATCTGGGGGCTGGCGTTCATCGTGGTGAAATACGGGGTCGAGGAACTGCCGCCGCTGATGCTGACGGCGATGCGCTTCCTGTTCACTGCGATACCCGCGGTCTTCTTCATCCCCGCTCCGAAGACACGCCAGTGGATCGTCATTGCCTACGGGCTGGTGCTCGGCGTTGGCCAGTTCGGCTTCGTGTTCACCGCCATGGCGATGGGCCTTTCTGTCGGGCTGACGGCGATCGTGGTGCAGATGCAGGTGTTTTTCACCATCATCCTGACCGTGATCGTCTTTCGCGAAAGGCCGATGGCGCACCAGATTGCCGGGGCGGTCATCGCCTTCGCCGGTGTCGCGTTGATCGGACAGGCAAAGGCCGGCGGCGTGGTATTCGTGCCGTTCCTGATGGTGATCGCCGGCGCCTTCTGCTGGGGTTCGGCCAATGTCATCGGCAAGGCGGCGGGGCGGATCGACATGCTGTCCTTCGTGGTCTGGTCGAGCCTTGTCTCTCCCATCCCGCTGGTCATCCTGTCGCTGCTGCTGGAGGGGCGGGCGGGCGTCGATGCGCTGATGCCGCCGTCCTGGACGATTGTCGTGGTGATCCTGTTGCTGGCATGGCCGTCGACATTGTTCTGCTTCGGCATGTGGAGCCATCTGCTGAGCCGCTATCCGGCGGCGAGCGTTGCACCTTTCGCCTTGCTGGTGCCGCTGGTCGGGCTGGTCGCCGGGGCGGTTTTTCTGGGTGAGCGGATCGGCATCATTGAACTGGCAGGCGGTTCACTGGTAATGGCTGGACTCGCCTGCGTTCTGTTCTGGCCGCGCCTCAAGCGCGCGGTACGATTCTGAAATTCTCCGAAAGACAACGTCATGTACGATATCCGCTGGATCCGCGAAAACCTGGAAACCTTCGACGAGGGACGCCGCCGCAAGGGGCTTGAGCCGCTGGGCGCGAGCCTGCTGGCGCTGGACGACGAGCGCCGGGCAGCCATAGCGAAATCGCAAGCGGCGCAGGAACGGCGCAATGCCGCCTCGAAGGAAATCGGCGCGGCGATGAAGGCCGGCGACAAGGACAAGGCCGAGGCGCTGAAAGCCGAAGTCGCGGCGCTGAAGGACACGATGGGCGCCATCGAGGCGGAGGAAAAGGCGGCCATCGCCAAGCTGAACGCCGCACTGTCGGAAATCCCCAACACGCCGCTGCCGGATGTTCCGGAAGGGGCGGATGAAAACGACAATGTAGAAGTGCGCCGCCATGGCGAGCCGCCGCAGTTCGATTTCGAGCCGAAGGAGCATTTCGACATCGGCGAGAGCCTCGGCCAGATGGATTTCGAGACCGCTGCGAAGCTCTCCGGTGCGCGCTTCGTGGTGCTGAAGGGCCAGCTTGCCCGGCTCGAGCGGGCGCTGATGCAGTTCATGCTCGACCTGCATGTGGACCATCACGGCTATACGGAAGTCGACCCGCCGTTGCTGGTGCGGGACGAAGCCATGTTCGGGACGGCGCAACTGCCGAAATTCACTGAGGACCAGTTCGCGGCATATCCGGGCAAGGCGACCGGGGCAGCTGATGAGGATCACCACTGGCTCATCCCCACCGCTGAAGTGCCGCTCACCAATCTCGTGCGCGAAAGCATTGTCGAGGAAAGCAAGCTGCCGTTGCGGATGACCGCCGGCACCTATTGCTTCCGGGCCGAGGCGGGGGCGGCGGGGCGCGATACGCGTGGCATGATCCGCCAGCACCAGTTCCACAAGGTCGAGATGGTGTCGATCACGACGCCCGAGCAGTCCATCGACGAACACGAACGCATGACCGCCTGCGCCGAGGAGGTACTGAAGCGGCTTGGCCTGCCGTACCGGGTCATGCTGCTGTGTACCGGTGACATGGGGTTTGCCTCGCAGAAGACCTACGATCTCGAAGTCTGGCTGCCGGGGCAGGGCAGGTACCGGGAGATTTCCTCCTGCTCGGTCTGCGGCGACTTCCAGGCGCGGCGGATGAACGCCCGCTATCGCACCGAGAAGGGACCGCGCTTCGTCCATACGCTCAATGGCTCGGGCGTTGCCGCCGGGCGGGCGCTGGTGGCGGTGCTGGAGAACTACCAGAACGCCGACGGCTCGGTGCGTATTCCGGAGGTTCTGCAGCCTTACATGGGTGGAAAGACCTTGATCGAAGCGGTGTAAGCGCCAAATGAGCAATGTCCGGGCGTTTTGACTCGGCCACTTTACGCTGCAATAGAAGAGCCCGTCACAAACGACATTTTGGGAGGCATTTGAGGCATGGCTGCAGCCAGCGACGCTATCGACGTACATTGTCACGTTATTTCGCCGGACCGGGAGAAATACCCGCTGGCGCCGCTTGGCGGAAAGCAGAGCGACTGGTCCTCGGAACGAACGCTGACGCCCGAGCAGCTGATCACCGCGATGGATGAAGCCGGTGTCGCCAAGGCCGCCGTCGTTCAGGCGTCCACCGCCTATGGCCACGACTCTTCCTATGTTGCAGATTCCATTGCCCGTTTTCCGGACCGCATGACCGGGGTATTCTCCATCGATCCGCTCGATCCCGATGCCGTGAAGCATATCGGGCACTGGACCTCGCGCGGCATGACCGGCATGCGGGTATTCACTACCGGCACGACCATGCCCGGCCAGCAGGGCTGGCTCGGCGACGAGGCCGGCTACAAGGTGTGGGAAGAGGCGGGCCGCCGCAAACTGCCGGTTGCGATGCAGATGACGCTCAAGGGCGTGCCGATGCTGGAAGAGATCGTAAAGCAGTTCCCGCAGACCGATTTCCTGCTCGACCATCTGGCGCGTATCATGCTCGACGACGGTCCGCCCTATGCGGCCGGGGCGCCGCTGCTGACGTTGGCAAAATACCCCAACGTCTATCTCAAGCTGACCAGCCGGACCGTCGAGCAGTGCCACGAGGGGAAGGCGGATGCGAAGTCCTTCATGGAGATGATCCTCAAGCATTTCGGCGCAAAAAGAATGCTTTGGGGGTCGAATTTTCCGGCCCATGACGATACGCTGGGCAATATCCTGCTCGATGCAATGGGCGTGATCCGGCATGCCAGCGCGGATGAACAGTCAGATATCCTGTCTGGTACGGCGAAACGCCTGTATCCGTCGCTGGCGTGAGATTTTCCGGAGTATTCGCGTGAACGACGCAAAGCCCGTATTGAAAACAGCGCTCAAGCGCTATCCGACCACCGAGGCCCTGCTTTCGGGGAAAATGACGTCGCCGCTTTTCGACTTCGAGTTTCATAAAACCGAGCCGATCCACGATGCCTTCAAGCCGATGGCGCAGCAACAGGCCTTCGATGTCAGCGAAATGGCGGTGTTTACCTATCTGCAGGCGCGGACCTACGGCAAGCCGCTGGTGCTGCTGCCTGTGGTGCTGGCGGCGCGGTTCCAGCATCCGTGCATTGTCTACAATACCAATTTCCACAAGGAACTGACGCCGGACATGCTGCCGGGCAAGAAGGTGGGTGTGCGCGCATATTCGCAGACCACCGGCGCCTGGGTGCGCAATATCCTGGCGACGGAGCACGGCCTCGATCTGGAAAAGATCAAGTGGACGACCTTCGAGGGCGGTCACCTGGCCGAGTATTCCGAACCGGATTTCGTCACCCGCGCTCCGGAAGGGACGAAGCTTCTGCCGATGCTGATGTCGGGACAGGTGGATGCCGGCATTCTCGGCAACGACCTGCCGGACGATCCCTGCATCAAGGCTGTAATACCCAATGCCAAGACGGCCGGGCGGGCCTGGTACGACAAGACCGGACAGATTCCGATCAATCACATGCTCGTCGTTACGAAAAAGCTGGCTGATGAGCGGCCGGATATCGTCCGCGAAGTGTTCAGGCTGTTCGTTGAAGCCACAAATGCGGCGCCCGCCAATCCGGATCAGCCCGATTTGCGGCCCATCGGCATCAGGTCGATAACGCCCTCGTTGCAGGTCGTGATCGATCTGGCGCAGCACCAGAAGCTGATTCCGCAGAAGTTCACCATCGACGACCTGTTCGCCGATGCTCGCGCAATACTGGGCGCCAATGCCGAGTAGGATCGCACCAGCGGTCCCAAACATCAGAAGGGAAACACCATGACCAAGGCCAGAATACTTCCCGTCGTCGCGGCAGTCGCCGCAGGCGTTGTTGTCTACGCATCGCCCGTCGCCGCGCAGGATCAGGCTGCCTTCTACAAGGGCAAGACGATCCGCATCATGTCCGGCTTTCCGACAGGCGGTTCGTATGATCTTTATGCCCGCTTTGCCGCGGAAATCCTGAAGAAGGGGATTCCCGGTCTCGAAAACGTCATCGTGGAAAACAAGCCGGGCGGTGGCGGGCTGATCGCAACCGCGTTTTTCTACAACAAGAGCGCCAAGGACGGCACTGCGCTGGGCGTGTTGCCCGACACGATCGCCAATTTCCAGTTGCTTGACCCCAAGAAGGCCCAGTGGGACGTGCGCAAGCTGCGCTACATCGGCTCGATGACGCCGATCAACTCGCTGATCCTGCGCCGGGCCGATACCGAGCCAAAGACAGTCG
>JAPOIA010000270.1:0-263 GCA_029979185.1 Alphaproteobacteria bacterium
ATTCTGCGCTGCTGAAGCTGAAAGAGACAGGCGAATACCGCAGCCTTTATCAGCGTTATTTTTCCACCCAGGCAGCGAAGTAGCTGGCAAACGGGCTATTTCTGCGCGCCAAACAGCAGGCTCTTGACGGTCACCGGCACCATGCCGGACGGCAAACGGATGCGGCCGATATCGACAAAGTCGAAATCCCGTAGCACGATGCCGTCTATCACCAGGATCTCCGACTGAACGTCCAGTTCCTGCCTCAGGATGGCGCCAAGCGT